>NZ_JBSSAB010000003.1:0-143587 GCF_054058195.1 Thermostichus sp. OS-CIW-29 | reverse complement strand
AAACAGAAAGATCAACTGGTAGTAATCCGTACTGAACATATTATACATTATTTTCAGTATAGTTGAGCTTATTATTGACTAGAGTCATGCTCTTCGGATCCCGAACTAGTTCAATATAGACCGTCGGCGAGAGGGGCAACCCCCTGCACTTAACTTGCAAGGGGTGCGGGGAGCTACAAGTTCCGCGCTCTGGCGGGAAAGTCAGGGTCGAGATACCGACTCCTCTGCCAAGTCGTTCTGTGACGCGGGGCAGGAATGCCCAATGGCAAGGTTGGGAGGCCCAAGCTCTATTGGCTAGAGTGAGGGCGGGGGGATGTTACAAGGAAAGCTTCTGGAATAGATGAGCCACCGGCAGGGCAAATCCTGGAATAACCTCTTCACCTTCTAGAAGATCAACCGATTTCAGGAGGCGGTCAGGCTCTTGAGAGCTGCGATACACCAGGACGTAGTGCTCGCTGGGGTGAACCAGCCAAACCAGGCGGCTGCCATTTTCAAAGTACTCCACCAGCTTGTCATGAATTTCTTCAACCGTATTGCGGGGGGAAAGCACTTCAACAGCCAGATCTGGAGCGCCTTCCAAAAATCCTGTGGGCAGTTCAGCCATGCCCTGCAAGCGTTCTTTAGCAAAAAAAGAGATGTCAGGGGAGCGCCAATTTCCACTCTTCATCTTAAAAGCAGTGCTGGAATCTAAAACGATCCCCAGCTTGTTGGACAAAACGTAGGGGGTCAAAGCTGCCAATAGGAGGCTGCAGACATAACCATGGAGTGCCCCCGCGCTTCCCATATCAATTGGCTTCCCATCAACAATCTCGTAGCGATGTCCCTCCCTGGACAACGCCATGAATTCTTCGGCTGTCCAAGCTCTTTTTCCCTGAGTTGGCACAGCTCCGACGGTCATCTGCAAACTCCTTGCTGCTCCTTCGACACCGCAAGCCAAGCCCGCAGGGATCCCCCAGCGGCTTTTCCTCGAGGGGGGACGCCAAAGGCTAAAATAGCCTAGCTCATCCTACTGTACCGACGGAAAAGGCACCTTGATCGAGCGCTACACTCTGCCCGAAATGGGCCAGATTTGGTCCACTGCCCACAAGCTCCAGACCTGGCTGCAGGTGGAGCTGGCTGTCTGTGAAGCGCAAGCGGAGCTGGGGCGGATCCCGCAAGAAGCCCTGCAGGAGATCAGAGCCAAAGCCGCCTTTGACCCGGCGCGGGTTTTGGAAATTGAGGCGGAAGTGAAGCACGATGTTATTGCCTTCTTAACCAACCTCAACGAGCACGTGGGCGAGGCAGGGCGCTACATCCACCTGGGCCTGACCAGCTCGGATGTGTTGGATACGGCCCTGGCCCTGCAGCTTGTGGCCTCGGTGGAGATCTTGCAAGCCCGCCTGGCCGACCTCATCGCTGCTATCCGCGACCAAGCTCGGCAGCACCGCTACACCCTCATGATCGGCCGCACCCACGGTGTTCACGCCGAGCCGATTACCTTTGGCTTTAAGCTGGCAGGGTGGCTGGCCGAGTGCCTGCGCCACCAAGAGCGCCTAGCTCGCCTGCGGGAAGTGGTGGCGGTGGGCAAGATCTCTGGCGCCGTGGGCACCTACGCCAACGTGCCTCCCCAGGTGGAGCAGTTGGCCTGCGCTCGCCTGGGCCTGAAGCCCGATACAGCCTCGACACAGGTAATCTCGCGGGATCGCCACGCTGAATACGTGCAAACCTTGGCTCTGATTGGCTCTTCCCTAGAGCGCTTTGCTACTGAAATCCGCCACCTGCAGCGAACAGAGGTACTGGAGGCTGAGGAGTACTTTGCCCCCGGCCAAAAGGGATCCTCTGCTATGCCCCACAAGCGCAACCCCATCAAATCTGAACAGCTAACCGGGATTTCCCGCCTCCTGCGGGGGTATGCCCTTCCGGCTCTGGAAAACATTCCTCTTTGGCATGAGCGGGACATCTCCCACAGCTCCGTAGAGCGGGTCATCCTGCCGGATGCCTCCATCCTCTGCCACTATCTGTTGGTCAACATGGCGGAGCTGGTGGGCCAGCTGCAGGTTCACGCTCGCAACATGGAGCGCAATCTCAACCTCTACGGCGGCGTCATCTTCAGCCAGCAGGTGCTGCTGGCTTTGGTGGAGAAGGGCCTTAGCCGCGAGGAAGCCTACCGCCTGGTGCAGGAAAATGCTCACCGCGCCTGGAACCAGCCCGGCGGGGATTTCCGCGCCAATCTGCTGGCGGATCCCCGAGTGATGGCCCACCTCAGCGAGGCGGAACTGCAGGCTTGTTTTGATCCGCGGCGCCACCTAACCCATTTGGACGAGATCTTTGCCCGCCTGGGCATTTGAGGATCCCCTATGGTTTGGCAGCGGCAGCACGTCTTGGGCTTGGCGGATTTTACTCCCGAAGAATACCAGATGGTTTTGCAGACCAGCGCCAGTTTCCAGGAGGTGTTGACGCGGCGGTTGCCCAAGGTGCCCACCTTGCAGGGGAAGGTGGTGGTGACGCTGTTCTTCGAGCCTTCCACCCGCACCCGTACCAGTTTTGAGCTGGCGGCCAAGCGCCTTTCGGCCGATGTGCTCAACTTTTCCCCAGGCACCTCTTCCTTGAGCAAAGGGGAGACGCTCTTGGATACGGCCCGCACCTTTCTGGCCATGGGATCCGATCTCTTAATCGTTCGCCATGCCCAGGCAGGAGTGCCCCAACAATTAGCTGCCGAGATCGACCGCCGCGGATCCCCTGTGGGCGTTCTCAATGCCGGGGATGGCCTGCACGAACATCCCACTCAAGGCCTGCTGGACTTGTTTACCCTCTGCAGCCATCTGGATCCCCGGCGTCCCCGTCTGGAGTTGCTGCAAGGGATCAAAATCGCCATTGTCGGCGATATTCTCCACTCGCGAGTGGCCCGCTCCGATATCTACGCCCTGGTGGCCGCCGGAGCTGAGGTTCACTTAGCCGGCCCTCCCACCCTATTGCCCAAAGATTTTGCCCAGTTTGTACCCGGCCACACGCTCCCTGTCCATTGGCAGCTGGAGCCTGCCCTCGAAGGGGCGCGTTTTGTTATCACCTTGCGCCTGCAGCAGGAGCGCATGAGCGAGTTCCTTCTCCCCAGCTTGCAGGAGTACCATCACTTCTTCGGCCTCACGCGGCAACGACTGCGCCTGTGCCACCCGGATGTCAAGCTTCTGCACCCCGGCCCGGTCAATCGCGGTGTGGAACTCAGCTCCGAGGTGATGGAGGATCCCGGCTTGAACCTGATTGAGCAGCAGGTCACCCACGGCGTGGCGGTGCGCATGGCCCTGCTGTACCTCATGGGGGGCGGGCGGATCCCAGCTTAGAGCCCAGATCTTTCTCTGCTCGGGGAACATGTAGAGCTGCCCCACGTCTAGAAGGTTGGAGTCTATCTTCTAACCAATTCTCTCTGCCAAAAGCCGAAAGAATCTCTGGGCGGGGCTTTTCCCGCCCTGCTGAAATCATGTCCAAGCTTGCCGAGAGGGGAGCAACATCTTTGTCTCAAATTTTACACATCTTGGATCTGGATCGAGTTTTTTTGCAGCCGTCTAAGCTTAGCTCTTATTCAAGTTGTGTCCGTTTGATTGGTTGTCAAATGAGATAGAAGTTCAGCAGTATAAGCCTTTTCGCGGATCCTGGGCTCCAGGATCCTGATTTTGCTGAAATCCAAACTGGCCAAAACCACCAGATGGAAAATCGAGGTTTGGAAACGAGCCAGCACACTCAAAAATATCGATTTTTCTCTTGACTTAACCCAAAGTTAACCTTTAGATATCCCTCCGTTAACTTTGAGGTTATAGGGTTGAAGATGTTGATTTGCCACAGATATTACCTATGCGAACCCTGCTTTCTGCTTTCTCCCTCACCGCTCTAACAGTAGGATTTCTAACAGCGACCTCGGCTCAAGCCCAAACCGTGCAAATCTCCGGGGCGGGCGCGACCTTTGCGGCTCCTTTGCTGCAACGTTGGTTTGACGCCTACAACCGCACCGTAGACCCCGCTGTGCAAGTCAGCTATCAGTCTGTCGGTAGTGGTGCTGGCCTAGAGCAGGTGATCAATGGCACTGTGGACTTCGGCGCTTCCGAGGCGCCTTTCTCCGGTGCTCGCCTGGAAAACTTCCGAGCTAAATACGGCTATGAGCCCCTACAGTTGCCTCTGGCGGGAGGGTCCATCGAGTTTGCCTATAACCTGCCCGGCATTGAAGACGGAGAGCTCATCCTGAAGCGGAAAACCTACTGCGGCATCGTGACCGGCGAGATCACTCGCTGGGACGACATTCGCATCAAGGCCGAGAACCCACGTATAGCAAACAAGCTGCCACCCCTGGACATCACCTGGGTACACCGCTCTGATGGTTCTGGGACTACCTTTGTGTTCACCAACCACATCAAAACTGTCTGCCCTAATTGGACAGCCGGTGCTGGTACTTCTGTCGAGTGGCCTGTTGGCATTGGAGCCCAAGGGAATGAGGGCGTAGCCGCCACCATCAAGCAGGAGCCAGGGGCGATTGGCTACGTGAACCAGTCCTATGCCAAGCTGGAAAAGATGGCCACTGCTCGCTTGGAAAACAAAGCGGGCAACATTGTTGAGTTCTCGACTGAGGCAGCTACCTCGGCGCTGGATGCTCCCATTCCTGATAACTTTGCGCTGTTGGTGCCCGACCCTGAAGGGCCAAATGACTACCCAATCGTGGGCTTGTTCTGGGTGATGCTGTACCGCGAGTATCCCGATCAGCAGAAGCTGACCAAGCTGGTGGAGGCTCTGAAGTGGACCCAGGGGCCAGAGGGTCAAGCCATCACCAAGGAGCTGGACTACATCCCTATGCCTGAGGCGGCTATCCAGCGGATCTTTGCAGAGCTGGATGCCATCACCGTTAACCCCAAGGCGGTGCGATGACTGGGTTGCAGCCTGAACTCCACTAGAGTGGAGCTGGTGGCCGGCTGAGGAGGCAGATGAGGCTTTCCCGGTCGGCTGCTGGGCTTACCTTGCACGGTGGGATTTTTAGGAAAGTTTTGAACCGAAGATGATCATGGGAGAGAGGCTATGACTTCAGCGGCTACGGGTTATGGTTCACCACCAAACCCGGATATCGATGTTGACATTGAGAAAAAGGCGAGCCTGTCTCGGGCTGTTGATGTGGGCTTTGTCCGCCTGACGCTGGCCTTGGCAGGGTTTGCCGGCATTATCCTCATCTGGGTGATTCTTCAAACCACCGAAGCGGCTCTGCCGGCGATTCAGCAGTTTGGCTTGGGCTTCCTGGTTACTGCCCGCTGGAACCCGGTGGAAAACATCTACGGGGTGCTACCACAGATTTATGGCAGTTTGGTAACCTCTCTGGTGGCTTTGATTTTTGCCATCCCTCTGGGCATTGGCACTGCCATCTTCCTGACGGAAGGTTTTGCCCCCAAGTGGGTAACGGAGCCGATTGGCTTTGCCATTGAGCTGATCGTGGCCACTCCCAGTGTGGTGCTGGGGCTATGGGGGATCTTTGTGCTGATTCCAGCAGTGCGGCCCATCTTTCGAGCCATTAACCAGACGCTGGGTTGGATCCCTTTCTTGGGTGGCCCGGCTCCGCGGGGGCCCAGCTTGTTGATAGTGGCTATGGTGCTGGGGATCATGATCTCTCCCATCATCATCTCCATTACCCGCAGTACCTTTGAATCTCTACCACGCAGCCTAAAAGAGGGCGCTTTGGCTCTGGGGGCAACCCGCTGGGAGACCCTCTTAACGGTGATGATCCCTGCCGGCCTGTCGGGCATTGTCAGCTCGATCATGCTGGCGCTGGGACGGGCCCTGGGAGAGACCATGGTGGCGGCCATGCTTTCCGGCAACGCCAACCGCATCAATATCTCCCTAATGCAGCCGGGATCCACCATTACTGGCTTGATTGCCTCTCAGTTTGGCGAGGCAGGACGCTTGCAGGTTTCGGCTCTCATGTATGCCGGCGTGGTGCTGATGGTGCTGACGTTATTGGTCAACATTGTTGCCGAGATCATCATCCGCAAGTTTCAAAACTTGGAGCAGTAACTTGGGAAGCAGAAAGAAGATGAAGGAGCACTGTTATCATGTCCGACTCAGCACAGCTTGCCCCTGAGAAGGTTGACATCGACATTACTCGTGCCGCCATTGCCCCTGTCCGCAATTACACAGGCATTGTCCTAACCCTGCTGAGTGGCCTCTTTGTGGCGGTGATCATAGCTTCCCTATCTTGGGTGCTGTGGGATGTGGGCAAGGAAGGCATCCAGCGGATAAATTGGGATGTCCTCACCCAGACCCGCTACCCTGCCCCTGGCCTGGCGGAAGGGGGCTTTGGTCACGCAATTGTCGGCAATTTAATGGTGCTGGCTACGGGGGCGGCTTTGAGCTTTCCCTTCGGCATCTTGGCGGCAGTGTACTTGTCTGAATTCGGTCGCGGCACCCGCTTGGCTTATCTGGTTAAGTTTTCCTGCAATGTGCTCACGGGGGTACCGGCCATTCTCTGCGGCCTGTTTGCCTATGCTGTGGTGGTGAGGGGATCCGGCTTTTCGGCTTTCTCGGGAGGGGTGGCTTTTGGCGTGCTGATGCTGCCGATTGTCATCCGCTCCACCGAGGAGGCGTTGCTGCTGGTTTCGCCCGACATGCGCTTGGCTTCCCTTGGCCTGGGCTCAAATCGCTTTCAGACCACAATGCGCGTTGTTTTGCCGGCAGCGGCACCGGCCATCGTAACCGGGCTAATCCTGGCTTTGGCCCGAGCGGCAGGCGAGGCTGCACCTCTGCTCTTTACCGCCTTCAACAACAATTTCTGGTCTACTAATCTCTTTGGCCCGGTGGCTACCTTGCCGGTGATGGTCTACTTTTTCTCCATCATTCCCTACAGGGTGCAGCAGGAGCTGGCTTGGGCGGGCGCTTTGGTTTTGTTAGCCATTGTTTTGGCGGCCAGCTTGACCGCTCGCTTTTTGGTGTACAAGACCAGGAAATAGCCTGAGGATTCTCAACAAAGTCTTGAATCGAACTCTTCGTCGAACTCTAGCTCTTTTTGTGAGTGCTGCCATGCAAACTCAATCTCTTAACCAGACCTCTTACGTTTTCAGGACCGAGAACCTGAATGTCTACTATGGCTCCAATCTGGCGGTAAAAAATGTTACTCTGGACATCCCAGCCCGACAGATTACTGCGTTTATCGGCCCTTCCGGCTGTGGCAAAAGCACGATCCTACGTTGCTTCAACCGCACCAACGATTTGATCCCCGGTGCTCGTGTAGAGGGCAAGCTCACCTACCACGGCAAGGATCTCTACGCCAAAGAGGTCGATCCGGTGGCGGTGCGGCGGCGTATCGGCATGGTCTTCCAAAGACCCAATCCCTTCCCCAAAAGCATTTACGACAACGTGGCCTACGGCCCGCGGGTGCTGGGGATGAAGGTAGACTTGGACGAGGTGGTGGAAACCTCGCTGAAACGGGCTGCCCTCTGGGATGAAGTCAAAGACAAGTTGAAAGAAAATGGTCAGTCGCTGTCGGGAGGGCAGCAGCAGCGCTTGTGTATTGCCCGCGCTCTGGCGGTACAGCCGGATGTGATTTTGATGGATGAGCCCTGTTCGGCACTGGATCCCATTTCCACCCGCCGTATCGAAGAGCTGATGAAGGAGCTGGAGGAGGAATATACCATCATCATCGTCACCCACAACATGCAGCAGGCCAGCCGCGTCTCGGATATGACGGCTTTCTTCAGCGTGGAGCTGGTGGGATCCAACCGTGTGGGCGAGCTGATTGAATTTGACAGAACTGAAGTCATCTTCAACAGCCCCACCAAGCAAGCCACAAGAGATTATGTGGAGGGCCGCTTCGGCTAATCGACCTGGCCGGACAGGGATCCTTCCCATACTGTTCTCGGCAAACCCTTTTGCAGGCAATTTCTGCCGATGATGGAGTCTGAAGAACCGTTGCACCCAAATACGGATACCTATGATCGTTGCCGCTCCTGACAAGCTGCAGGCTTTGCCTTCTGACTTAGAGGGTATTGAGATCATCACTGATCCGGCTCAGGTGGCCAAGTTGTCGTTGGATTTTTACCACTACAGCCCCGTGCTGAGCCGACAACTGAGCGACAAGCGGGGAGATTTGGTGGTGCGCCCCGCCGATGAGGCCGAGGTGATGCGGGTGGCAGCGGCCTGTGCCAGGCTGCGGATCCCGGTTACGGTGCGCGGTGCCGGTACCGGTAATTACGGCCAATGTATCCCGCTGGCCGGGGGTGTGATCCTGGACATGGGCAAGCTCAACCAGGTGCTTTGGGCAAAGCCGGGCTTGGCGCGGGTGCAGGCGGGGGCCAAGTTGATGGCCATCGACAAACACACCCGGGAGATGGGCTGGGAGATCCGCATGGCTCCTTCCACCTATCGCACGGCCACCATCGGGGGGTTCATTGCCGGCGGCAGCGGCGGCATTGGCTCTGTGACCTACGGCCAACTGCGGGATCGCGGCAACATCTTGGGTTTGCGGGTGGTCACCCTGGAGGAAGAGCCGCGGGTGCTGGAGCTGCGGGGAGACGAGGTGTTCCAAGTGAGCCATGCCTGGGGCCTCAATGGGATCATCACCGAGGTGGAGATCCCGCTGGCGCCTGCTTACCCTTGGGCAGAGCTGGTGGTGGCTTTTCCCCCCGCAGGAGGGTTTATGCCCTGTGCCCATTTTGGCCAGGCCCTGGGCGATGCGGATGGGATCATCAAGAAGATGATCAGCCTGCACGCTTGGCCGATCCCCAGCTACTTTGCACCGCTGCGGGGTCATTTGCCAGAAGGATCCGCTGTGGCCCTGTTGATGGTGGCCGAATGCAGCCTGGAGCCGCTGTTGGAGCTTGTCCGGGAACATGGGGGCCAAGTGGTTTACAACAAAACGGCCCAGGAGGCCAGCAAGGGGATCTCGCTGGGGGAATTTTCTTGGAACCACACCACTTTGCACTGCCGCAGCGTGGATCCCAGCCTGACTTATTTACAATCGGCTTTTCCTGCCGATCGGGAGCTGAAGCTGGTGCAGCACATGTACGAGTATTTTGGCGACGAAGTGCTGATGCACCTGGAGTGGATTCGCATCAACGGGCAAGCTACCCCCGTCGGCCTGCAAATTGTCCGCTTTACCACCGAAGAGCGCCTGAACGAGATCATGCGCTACCACGAAGAGCAGGGAGTATTTATTGCCAACCCCCACACTTTCATCATCGAAGACGGCGGGCGCAAAGTGATGGATCCGCGCCAGATTCGTTTTAAAGAAGAAGTGGATCCCTATGGCCTGCTCAATCCGGGCAAGATGCGCACCTGGCAGGAGCGCGCCTCTGCTTGAGGAATAGCAACAGTAGCACAGCAATTGGCCTTGGTCTATCTGTATTGCCCATGTTTAATCCCTGATGGATTGTCTGGGCAGGACAACACCAGTCCAAAGCTCTACAGTCAGTACTGTGGGAATGCTGTCCACCGTTAAATGCTTTGTGGTGTGGACTGTCAAACTTCCGGCAGCCAATCTTCTGCCAGCACCAACTCTGGAGAGTAGGGACAGACATCTGGAAATGTCGAGATTTCTATCCCCGTTTGCCTGGCTGCTTGGCGGCGCGCCCGTTGATAACTCTCTTCAAGTTGCTCTACCAGATAACCTTTTAGGCTAGGGCTATCTTCTATGGCCAATCCGATTTGGGTTCGCGCATCTGTAATGGAATCTAGCCAGCTATCTGAACGGCGCTGAGGTTGATATTGCCACTTGAGCAGATGCAGCAGAAGGCGAGTTAATTGACTGGTAATCCCTCGTCGTTCGCTCTTACCCAAATTCTCAACCTCTTCAATTAAGTGTGTTAGGTCAATTTCATGCCAGCGCCTTTCCCGCAATAGCCGGGTTGTTCGGTCAATCCACAAGTTAAAGTCTGTCGAGTATAGATTGCTCATAGCTTTGTCCTGCTGAAAAATAGGGTCGCGATAATTATGAAATCCAGACTACGTCCTTCTTGAGTTTACTACAATAAAACCTGTAACACCTGAGTTCTCAACCGTCTGGGAGCAGAGTCCTCTGGTGACAAACCTTATCCAGGCAACTCTTTCTATAGTCATTTCGATTTAAAGCAGGACACTGCACCCACACTTAAAGTGCACCGAGCCGGAAGGCTTTTCAAGGACTCCGTCCCGCTGGCGCGATCAGAAGCCCAGGCGTCTTACCCTAAACTGAAGCAACTATATTTGACGAATATTTGACGGAGATTGGATGGAGAGGGTGTCCCTGTGGAGAAAGGTTCAAACAAACGCTTTAACTGCCATAGTAGTTGATGGCTAAAGCTCCCACCAGAGTAAGCTGAAAGACCAAGATCACGAAGTAGAAAATGGCGCGGGGCTTGAACAGAGTGAGCATCAAGCCTATGGCTTTCAAGTCTACTATCGGCCCAAACACCATAAAAGCCAACAGGGATCCCGGCGTGAAGGTGGCGGCAAAGGAGAGGGCGAAAAAGGCATCCACTGTCGAGCAGATGGAGATGATCCCGGCCAGGGCCATCATGATCAGGATTGAGAGCAATGCATCTTGGCCATAATCCAGCACAAACGAACGCGGGATCACCGTTTGAATCAGGGCCGCCATCGCCGAGCCCAAGATGAGCACGGATCCCAATTCGCGGATCTCCCTGGCCCAGGTCTGCAGCAGGAGAACTCCTTTTTGTCCCCTGGAGGGAGAAGGCGCAGCGGCCAGAGCAGAGCGATACACATCTTCAGCCGTTTGTAAAGTGGCCAGGGATCCGCCAGAGGCCCCTTGAGCAGGGCTCTGGGATCCAATCCAGAAGGTGCCCCCCTGCAACAACGGCGAGCGGGAGATGTTCTTCGGATCAGCTTCTTGGGAGCAATTGCGCTGCAGCTCCCGCCAGACTGACGGCTGCAACAGAGGCTGGAAATCCTTTTGCAGGCTGAAGATCAAGCCGACGACAACCGCAATGCCGAAGGAAAAGAGAACTCGGTAGATCACCAGCTCCGGCATGGAGCGAAAGGCAATCCAAGTGGAAAAGATCACCACCGGGTTAAACACCGGCGCCGCCAACAGAAAGGCCACCGCCACGTGGGGTGGGATCCCTTTGATCACCAGTTGACGGGCCACCGGCAGGTTGCCGCACTCGCACACCGGGAAAAAGAATCCTAAAGCGCCACCGGCCACCGCGCTGCCGATTTTGCCTTTGGGCAGGAAACGGGCCAACTGGGATCCCTCGACAAACACCGCCAGCAGCCCCGATAGAAACACCCCTAGCAGCAAAAATGGCATGGCCTGCACCACAATGCTCAGAAACAGGGTGAACCCGTCTCGCCAAAGGGGAGAGTCTAAAAGGCTCAACACACCGCCTCACGCACAATTTGGGCCTTACTGAGTTTGGATCCCGGCCCAGCGCCCTGTCAAACGGCTCTCAACCTCGCTCTTCTATGGGGATATAGCGTTGCTGGCGTTCGCCTGTGTACACCTGGGTGGGTCGGAAAAGCCGATTATCGGACAACTGCTCCCGCCAATGGGCCAGCCAACCCGCCGCTCGGGCAATGGCAAACACCGGTGTAAACAAATCTTCTGGGATCCCCAGCTTGGCGTAGACCAACCCTGAGTAGAAGTCCACATTCGGGTAGATCCCCTTCGGCCCTAGCAACTCCTCACACACCCGTTCCACTTCCAGGGCAATGTCGTAGTACTTGTCGTGGCCGTAGCGCTCAAATAGCTCTTCGGCCAGCCGCTGCAGGATGGTGGCCCGCGGATCCTTCACCTTATAAACCCGGTGACCCATGCCCATGATGCGCTGTTTTTTGGCCAGCTTCTCCTCGATAAACGAGCGTACATTTTCCACCGAGCCGATTTGCCGCAGCAGCATCATCACCTGTTGGTTGGCCCCCCCGTGCAACAGCCCCGAAAGGGTACCCACCGCCGTGGCCAGGCTGCTGTAGGGGTTAGCCAGCGTGGAAGCGCTCACCAGAAGGGCAAACGTAGAGGCATTGACCGTGTGCTCGGCGTGCAGGATCAGGCAGATGTCAAAAATGCGGGCCAACCAGGGATCCGGCTTCTTGCCCGAGAGCATGTATAGGAAATTGGCAGCATGATCCAGGTTGTCGTCCGGGGGAATGGGATCATTGCCCTGTCGCATCTGGTGGAACATGGCCACCATGGTCGGCAGCTTGGAGAGCAAGCGGGTGACGGTGCCGAATACATAGTCGGGATCCATCTCCCGCAGCGGGTAAAACAGCCCCAAGCCCGCCACACAGGTTTGCAGAGCATCCATCGGGTGGCCCGACTCCGGAAACGACTTGATCATGTCGCGGATGCGGTATTTCACCCGTCGATGACTGCGGATCGCCTGATCAAAGTTGTCCAGCTCCGATTGGGTCGGCAGCTTTCCAAAGATCAGCAAGTAGGCTGTCTCCAGAAAGGTACTGTGGGCGGTTAATTCCTCGATGGGGATGCCCCGATATTCCAGGATCCCCGCCTGGCCATCCACAAAACTAATGTTGGAGCGTGTGGCCGGAACGCCTTCCAAGCCTGGTCTGTATTCGCCATCCGCCATGGTCGGATCCTTAGAGCAAGTATTTCCTAGATAATGATGAATCAAGAGTTGCCAAAGGTGCCTGGAACCCAACCCCTTGCTCCCCTCGGGCAGTACTGACCCCGCTTCGCTACAGTAAAGCAAATTTTGGATCCCTGTAGCCAAATGCTGCCCCTGTCATCCTTCACAGAGAGCTAGGCTGGGATCCGCCTTCTATCTTGCAACAGCTCCCGCTGCCCGACGCAAAAATTGTTGCTATGGTGAGAACTGCGCCCGGCTTGAGGGATCTTGGCGCTTGCCGGAGCCTCAAAAATTTGCTCCCCCGCTTGGAGATCGGCACCGATGTCGGATACTGCTCAAACTCACCTTGGCTCCAGCCCAGTGCAAGGACTGGAGTACGTGGTGCTGGGAGTGGCCACTTGCTTCCAGCAGGATCAGGAAGGTCGCCTGGTAGAGGTTTTGGTGGCCGAGCCGGTGCCTGCTGCCGATTTGGACTGCCTGGCCCAAGAACGCCGCAGCACTTCCTATGTTCTCCTCTACGCCACAACCTACGCCGAGATCGTGAACAACGGGATCCCAACTTTGCCTGCCGAGGTTTTCCCGCCAGGGGTGTTGTTGGGAGAAGACTTCGTGGAACGGGTGCAGGCAGCGGCCCGCACCTATCGCAGCAAGCCCCAGTTTCGCCATATCCCCCTGCACCAAACCTGCACTCCAGAACAGGGGGTGTTCAGGCTCAATCACAGCGTCGAGCCCCGGCGGATCCTCAATGCGGTCGTGGAAGTGAAGGATGCCGACAACATCAAACAGCACCCCCACACCCATCGACAGCTCTGAAGAACCCAGTCAGAGGAACTGATGGCTTTCGGGCTGCAACACGATCTCGCTGGGTACAGCACCAGCGGGCGCTGTAAGGGCAAAGCAGATGGCTTCCGCAGCCGTGGCAGGGCTGAGCATCTTGTCTCGTTGCACCTTCAGGCTGATGGGATCCCAGAAGGGTGAGTCGATGCCCCCGAAGTAAAACAGCGTAAATCTGACCCCAAAGCGCTTCAGCTCATCGGCCATGCACTTGCTAAACCCGACCACCCCAAACTTGGCCGCACAGTAAGCAGAGGCCATCGCCATGGGATAACGTCCAAGGACGCCGGGAAAATTGAGGATGTGGCCGGATTTTTGCTCCCGCATGGGGTTGGCAGCCAGTTGGCTGGTGTAGAAGCTGCCCTTCAGGTTGACCGCCAGCATTCGCTCCAGGTCTGCGGGGGTTAGCTGGGGAGCAGGCTTCAGGATCCCGGCCCCGGCCAGGTTAATCAGCACGTCAATGCGCCCATGCTTTTGCACCGTTTGGTTGACCAGGGCCTCTACCTGGGCATAGTCCGTCACATCAGTGGGGATCCCCAATCCAGAGGCAGCCCCCAAAGAGGCTGATTTCTCCACCAGAGCTCGCAGGGGCTCCTCTCGCCGAGCGGCCAACACCAGATGGGATCCGGCCTGAGCCAGCATGGGCACCAGGACGCTGCCGATACCCCCTGTTGCCCCTGTGATCAAAATAACTGCCTGCGATAGCGGAGAAGACACGTTACGTTTCTTAAACTCTTTTTCCCATCATACACAGGGATCCCGACAAGCCAGTCACAGCCCCACTGGATCCCTCGACAGAGGTCATCTGAGCGATGGGGAAGACAGAAAGGGCTGGCACAGCCACAACCCACTGAACCCCAAAGTCAGCAGAGTGAGGGGCAGGCCAAAGCGCAGATGTTCCCCAAACGAGAGCACGTAGCCTTTTTTGGCCGCTGCCTCGACTGTGATCAAATTGGCCACCGCCCCAAATAGAGTCAAATTGCCCGCCAAAGTGGAGCCGGCAGCCAGCAACAGCCAAGCGGTGGTCTCCTGTCGGGGCAGGAACGATTGCAGCAACAGCACCGCCGGCACATTGGAGATGAGGTTGGATAAAACGGCCACACTACTCAGCAGGGCAAGAGGGGATCCCGCCAGACTCTCTGCCAAGGATCCCAAGCTCATCCCCCAAGCAGTTACCAGCTCTCGCGTTGCCCGCGTTAGGATGAATAGCCCGGAAAACATCACCAGCAGATTCCAGTCCACCTGCTCCAAAAATCGCTCTGGCTTCAGCCTACGGGTAATCAACAACAGGGCCGCCGCCACCAAAGCCGATTCTGCCAAGGGAAGTCCGGCTACAAAGGCCACAAACAGCCCCCCCGTAATCACCACGCTCTTGCGCAACAGGGGCGGGTAGAGCCGCAGCGGCAGCCAAGGCACCCGAGCAAAGGGTTTCAACGAGCGCACCTCAGGGTAGTACAACCACAGCAACCCCACTTCCAGCAGCAGCCCTACCACGGCAATGGGGGTCATCTGGGCAGCAAACTCCAGGTAGCCGATCCCAGAGAAGGAGCCGATCAGGATATTCTGCGGGTTGCCGCTCAGGGTGGCGACGGATCCCAGGTTGGTGGCTGCCGCCAAGCCCAGCAGATAGGGAATCGGGTTTAACCCCAGCACCGTTGTGACCTGCAAAGTCAGGGGAGTAAACACCAGCGCCAGCGTGTCGTTGAGCAGGAAAGCCGAGAGCAGCCCGCTGCCGAACACCAGCATGATCAACAGGCCAAAGGGGCTGCGGCTCACCCGAATCAAGCCCAGCAAAGCCAACTGAAAAGCCCCCCCATAAGACAAGCTGGCATTTACCACCATCATGCTCAGGAGAAACACAATCGTGGTCGGGTCAATGGCTTCCCAAGCCTGCCGTAGCGACAAGGTCCCCAAGCCAATCAACAGGGCGGATCCCACCAGGGCGATGGTGGCCCGGTTCATACGCAACCTAGGCAGGGATCCCAGTCCCAACCCGACATAGCTCAAACCCAACACCAACCAAGACAGCCCCTGCACCCCCCGATCCCTCCCGCACTTCTTTCAGGATCCCTGATGGGTTCAGCCAATGGCAAAGGCTGGAGTTGAAACAGGCCCAACATCCCCGATACTCAATAAGTCACAAATTAAGTCACAAGAACCAATCATGGTCAGAAACCTTTCGGGATAGTCCAAAAGCTCCGCTGGATCAGCGCGTTTGCCTCGGCGAGCTGCAGACCGAGCAGAGGTGGCGAGAATATCCAAGGTCTGGCCATCGTTCGTAGGATAATGGGAGCCCGCAGACATTGAGTTACCCACCGTTCACTGAGGAGTTGTCCCCTTGGTCAAAGAACGCGTAGAGGTCATCGTCCCGGCCACCACCGCCAACTTGGGGCCAGGGTTCGACTGCATCGGTGCAGCCCTAGAGCTCTACAATCACTTCTATTTTCGCGAGATCCCTTCCGGCCTCAGCATCCACTACCGCGGCAGCGACCACATCAGCCAAAGCAAGGACAACCTGGTGTACCGGGCTTTTTGCCGCGCCTTTGAGTTGCTGAGTAAGCCTGTGCCGGGGGTAGAAATCGAAATCACCCTCAACGTGCCGCTGGCGCGGGGGTTGGGCAGTTCTGCTACCGCCATTGTCGGCGGCTTGCTGGGGGCCAATGCCATTGGAGCACTCAACTTAGCTCCCGAAACCCTCCTACAACTGGCCATTGCCCTAGAAGGCCATCCAGACAATGTGGTGCCCGCCCTGCAGGGCAGTTGTCAGCTTTGTGTGCAGGGACAGCAGGGGCAATGGGTGTTCTGTCCGGTGGAGTGGCATGAGAGCATTGGCATCCTGGCTGTGGTGCCCAACTTTAAGCTTTCCACCCAAGCGGCCCGCGAGATCCTGCCCAAATCCGTCAGCTTGGCGGATGCAGTTTTTTCCAGCAGCCATCTGGGCCTGCTCATTCGCAGCTTGCAGTCGGGGCGGGTGGACTGGCTGAAGGTGGCCCTGCAGGATCGGCTGCACCAGCCGGCGCGTATGGAGCTGATCACCGGGTTCAAAACGGTTCAAGCTGCAGCCATGGCTGCCGGAGCCTATGGAGTGGTGATCAGCGGAGCCGGCCCCACTCTTCTGGCCCTCTGTGCTCCCGAGAATCGGGAACGGGTGGGATCCGCGATGGTCAGCGCTTGGGCGCAGTTGGATATTGAAGCGGAGGCCAAACTGCTCAACCTGGACCGGCAGGGAGGACGGGTGGTGATCCACTCCCAGCCGTCTGGATAGGAAACTTCCTGTCCAATCGGGGAGCTACCCTGCTGCCGGGAAGCCATCTTGCAGCAGCAACACCAAGGGCGGAAGAAATAGCCAAGCCGCCACCATCAAGGACGCCACTGCCGCCATCAACACCGCTGCCGCCGCGCAATCTTTGGCGATCTCGGCCAGGAGATGGTACTTGCTGCCCAGGGTGAGATCCACCACTGCTTCCAGAGCGGTATTCACCAGCTCCAGCGCCATCACCAAACCGCTGGTCAGGCTGATCAGGGCCATTTCCACAGCGCTCAGCCGCAGGCCCAGCCCAAGGCCAAAGGCCATCACCGCCATCACCATGTGAATGCGCAAGTTGCGCTGGGTGCGGATGGCATAGACCAAGCCCTTGCCCGCGTAGTAGAAACTTTTGCCCAGGTTGTCAGCCACTTGCCAAGAGGGGGGGCGTCGCCAGGGATCCCTTCCCAAGGGCTCGGCACTGGCTGCCCGATCCGCCTCAGATGGCTGCGCTGGGTCTCTGGAATGGACGCGCCGCCGGAACACCGCCAGGCGAGAACGCTCCGGCAACCGACTAGGGCTGTTGGCCATGGGCCACCTCCCCATCCAGTTGGATGGCGGCAAGCAACTGTCGCTGTTGCTGCAACATGCGCTGCAGGGACAGTTCATCCGGGTGATCCCACCCCAGCAGATGGAGCAACCCGTGGCTGGCCAACCAGGCCAACTCTTGCGAAAGACGATGCCCCTGCGCCTTGGCCTGTGCGCGGGCGGTGGGCACCGAAATCACAATATCCCCCAGTAGGCGTACCCCCGTTATGTCTTGGATCCCAAAGGGGGCAAGCATCTCCTGTGCGGCAAAGGCCAACACATCGGTGGGCTCGTCGAGATGGCGAAACTCGCGGTTGAGCTGGCGGATGTGTTCATCGGAAGTGAGGCAAAGGCTGAGCTCGCATGGCTCCTGTACTCCCAGCTCTTTCAGCCAGATCTCGAACCAATGACGCCAAGTGGCTTCTTCAATCGGGCTGGGGATGTTGAATTGCAGATAGAGATCTAAAAATCCATCCATGCGGGCCTCACTCACACCACGCCCCTTATTCTACTGGTTTGCCCAGATTGGGCCAGGTTTTGCTTCTTTGCTCTGCCAGCTGTTTCAGCGCCTGTCGTAGTCGATTCTCCAGCTCATGGCAGCCCGAATGCAAATCCTCTGGCGGGAACAGATCTCCGGCAACGCCGACCGCCCAGGCCCCTGCTTGCAGGTATTCCGCTGCCTTGGCCAAGGTGACTCCCCCGGTGGGGATCAACGGCAGGGATCCCAGCACCGATTGTAGATGGCGCAGGTAGCGGGATCCCCCCATGCTCTCCACCGGAAACACCTTTACTGCCGTTGCCCCCGCCTGCCACGCCCTCCAGATCTCGCCGGGGGTGAGGGCACCGGGCACGATGGGCAGCCCCACCTCCCGACCCCAACGGATGACTTGCTCATCGGTGAAGGGGCAAACGCAAAACTGGGCTCCTGCCTGCCAAGCCTGCTCCGCCATCTGTCGATTGAGAACAGTGCCCACCCCTATCCAACACTGCGGGTGGTCTTGCCGCAGTTGGGCAATCAACTCCAGGTATTGGGGAACTTGCGTGGTGATTTCAATGTGGCGGATCCCGGCCCGGATGGCCAGCATGGATCCCTCGAGAGCTTGGGCTGGGCTGGCCCAGAGGCGGATCACGGCAATCAGCGGCTGCTGCCACAGATGGAGTAACCAGGGGTGCTGTAACCCTTTTCTGAAACTGCACTCAGCATCCTCGAATGCCATCTGTAGGAAAATACCCGCTCAGTGTTTTGCAGTTGCTTGGGTTTAGCTTAAGTTTAATTGCAATCCAAAAACGAAAAAGTCAGCCTGCCAATGAAATAATGACAAACCATAAAGCCTAAACGTCTTTTCTTTCAAGGGAAAGCCTAGCAGATGACTCAGGAACAAGCAAAGCCGGTGTTTTATAGGGGCAACTGTTTGCGCGTTCGTGGCCTTTGCCGGAGTGTTTGCTTTTCCCAGCTTTTCACGGCGTTGCTGGTTCCTGCTCTGGCCTTGTTTTCTCCCTAACCGGTGCTGAACTCAGCAGAGAAGAGGAGGAAGATTCCTCAAACCAAAGGTGCCGCAAGGTATCCCGTCTGTATGAGGCAACTTTTTGGTTGGCCTTCTAAGCGTGAGGTTTGCCAGCAGGTGAGCGGCCAGTTTATCGTCATTTCCTAGTTTTTCTAGTCCGTTGAGGTTGCTGCCGCTTGAGTTGCATGCCGTCAGGCCTGTGGGATCCGGAGGTGGAGTCGCTACTGTCTGGCTCTTCTGTTGCTGTTCGGAGTAGCCCTAAATAGCCAGCTCAGGCCCGATTCAGATCCGTGGGGATCTTTGTATCCTTAGGGTCGATGGGTCAGTCGCAGAGGGTGTGAGGAGTGACGAGTCTGAGTCGTGGGGCACGCAGACTGAAAGTGTGGGTGATGCTTGGATTGCTCACCCTCTTGCTGTTGGGGGGACTGGGGGGGGTTGCCCCGTCTCAGGCGCAGAATGTCAACCAATTGCAACAGCGGCAGCAGCAGATCCAGCAACAAATCCAGAGCACTCAGCGCCGCTTGGGAGAACTGCGCCAAGCAGAAGAAGAAGCCCGCCGCCGCATGGGATCCCTGCAGCAAAACCTTCGACAGACCGAATCCAGCCTTCGCGACAATCAGTATCGCTTGGAACAAGCTCAGAAAGCGCTGGAGCAAGCTCAAAGGGAGCTGCAGGAGCTGGAAGACCGCCTGAGACGGCAGCAACAGGGCACGGCTGCCCGTTTGCGCTACATGCAGCGACGGGGGGCCGAACATTGGTGGGCTCTGCTGCTCACCAGCCGTGACTTGAACGAGTTTTTCGACCGCCGCCACCAACTGCAACTGTTGATCGAGGCGGATCGGCAGTTGATCCAAGAGCTGCAAGCAATGGCCAAAGAGGTGGATCAACAGCGCATTGCTCTGGAGATGCAGCGCAACGAGATCTCTTTGATTTTGCAGGAGCTGGCCGCCCAGAAGAACCAACTGCAGCAGCAGGCGGTCGCCCAAGAGCAGCTGTTGAGCCGCTTGGCCAACGAACGCGCGGCCTATGAAGCAGCCCAACGGCGGCTGGAAGCCGATTCCCAACAGTTGACTCTCCTCATCCAGCAACTGATCGCCCAGCAGGCCCAACAGCAGGGGGGCAGGGATCCCGTTCAAGGGACGGGCCGATTCATCGCTCCGGTGCGCGGGCCGATCACCAGTGGCTTTGGCTGGCGGGTTCACCCCATCTACCGCAGTCGCCGCTTTCATGCGGGGATCGATTTTGGTGTGCCCACCGGCACTGCGGTGAGAGCCTCCGACCGGGGCACCGTCATCTACGCCGGCTGGTACGGCGGCTATGGCTACACGGTGATTGTGAATCACGGGGGCGGCATCACCACCCTGTACGCCCACAACAGCCGCGTTGCCGTTGGGGTAGGCCAGCAGGTGCAGCGGGGGCAAGCAATTGCTGCTTCCGGCTCCACCGGCCTCTCCACCGGGCCCCATGTTCACTTTGAAGTGCGCGTCAACGGCCAACCGGTGGATCCCCGCCGCTACCTGTGAAGCAAAGCCTCCGTCGGCAACAGCTTCAGGGATCCCGCCTGCAATGTCCACCGCACATCGGCAATGGAGGACAGCTCCTCCGGGTCGTGGGAAACCACCAACACCGTCCAGGTGGACTTTAGCCGAGCCAACAGCTCGATCAACTGCCGTCGCACCGACCAATCCAATCCTGCCGTCGGCTCATCCAGCAACAGCAAAAACGGGCCACGGATCAACTGGACGGCCAGGGCCAAGCGCCGCTGTTGCCCGCCGCTGAGGCGGTTTGGGGAGGTATGTAGAGGGATCCCTTCCAATCCCACCTGTCTGAGGGCGTTTTCGATCTCTTTTCTCTGTAGCTCTGGATAACCAAAGCGCATTTCCTCCAGCACCGTCAAGCCGCAAAAGTGGCGCTCTGGAAACTGAAACACCAACCCCGCCATGCTGCGCAAGCGGTTGGGGGAAAGTTCTGCCCCTCCCCAGGTAATCCGTCCTTGGGTGGGCCGCGCCAAGCCAGCCAAAATCTCCAGCAGGGTGCTCTTGCCCGCCCCACTTTTGCCCACGATCAGCCCCAACTGGTTCAGGCCCAACTCAAAGGAAAGATCGTTGAGAATGGGCTGGGAAACGCCTGCCGGATGGTAGGAAAGATGCTGAACTTGCAACATGGGGGGCAAAAGAGGGGGATGCTGTCGTTATTTTGGCACCGGAAGATCCCCGCGCGACAGCTATGGCCCTTCTTCAGCGGGAAGGTCGAAGCTTGGGAAACACCTCTATCCGGAGGAGCAGATTAAGCTAGCCTGAAGGTAGGGTAAATTATCGCTCTGGTTATCCTGATGGCGCAGCCTTCTTCTGCAGATTCTCCTTCGGTTGGGGCGGGATCCCCCCCCCAGCTGAGTTACACCCGCCTGGCCATGCGCAACATGGTGCGCAAAGGCAAGACTTCCCTGCTTCACTTCACCCTGACAGCGGTGGGGTTGGTGGCCCTGCTGGTGGGGCTGGCCTACCTGTTTCACTAAGTTCTGTTAAGTTCCGTGGGCGGGTTCTGGCCATACTCTCCTGCGGCTGTTCCTCGGCCGGGAAAGATACACGCTGAGGGGTCTTTCTTGTTACACTCCATGTCCCTTTTTAAGCTTTTCCCAAGGTTAGTGTTAGGAAGGAACAAGCAGCAATGGCTCCTACGGTTAGACCTACGGTCCGCTTCCGCGAACGAGCGCACGGCAATCCCGGCTGCTGAAACGCCAACCTTTGGCTTTTGGATTTTGGCCTATGCAAACTTCGCCAGACCTCACCTCCGCTCGTTCTGTCATTCGCCTGCTGCTGTTCGCCAAGAGTCGAGCTGTTGTTGCCGAGCTTGAGGAGCATCTGCGCCAGCACATCCAGGGGTTGCCCGGCCAATACCCTGCTCAACTGGAAGTGGTGCCGCTGGAGGAGCACCCCTACCTGGCAGAGCATTACAAGCTGGTGGCCACTCCGGCTCTGGTCAAGGCTGAGCCCTTGCCCGCTCAAGTTTTGGCGGGCGCAGACTTGGCGACGCAGTTGGAAGTGTGGTGGCCTCGTTGGCAAGGCCAAGCGGCTTTGGCCGCCCATCAAGAAGGAGCAGGACGGGATCCCGCCTCCCCTCCGACCACCGAGGCGCTGTTGCAAATGTCGGAAGAGGTGTTTTTGCTGCGGCAGGAGCGGGCCCAATTGCGGGAGCAGTTGGACTTCAAAGATCGCGTTCTGGCCATGCTGGTGCATGATTTGCGCAGCCCCCTGACGGCCACGGCTCTGGCGGTCGAAACCCTGCAGCAGGGGCGGGAGGGATCCCTGGACAAAGCCCTGGAGCGGCAGTTGTTCGATCACGCCCGCCAGCAACTGCGCAAGATGGACAGCATGATCACCGATATCCTGGAGTCGGCCCGCGGCGCTGCCTCGGAGCTGAGAATTCGAGCCGTAGAAACCCAGTTGCCCACTCTGTGTCAGTCGGTGATCGAGGAGCTGTGGCCGCGCATTCAAGGCAAGCGGCTGCAGTTTCAAGCGGATATTCCCGTGGATCTGCCCTCTGTTCACGTGGATCCCGACAAGATCCGCCAAGTTCTGTTCAACCTGCTGGACAACGCCATCAAGTACACCCCCGCCGGGGGATCCATCCGCCTCGATGTCCTCCATCGCACCAGCCAAAAGGTGCAGGTGACCGTCAGCGATACTGGCCCTGGGATCCCGGAAGCCGACCAAGAGAGCATCTTCTCCGATTCTGTCCGTCTGTCCCGGGATCAACAGCAGGAGGGCTATGGCATCGGCCTTTCCCTCTGCCGACGGATCGTGCGCGCTCACTACGGCCAGATTTGGGTGGAGTCTTCCTTGGGCAAAGGCAGCAGCTTTCATTTCACTTTGCCCGTGTATCGGCTCTGCAAGGGCTAGCCGGGAGCTGGCTCCCCATGGGTGTGAGCCCCCTCAGAGAGAACAGATCTGACGGTTTTCCTGGACTTGGCAAAAGCGCTCCGCGCCGCTTCCGCGACTATTCCCAGCCCCTCTTCCAGAGGGAAAGGGGGGTCACGGATCAACCTAAGTTTTTAAAACGACTCCGAGTGGATGCTCTGGCAACAGGGACTCATCCTGCCTTTGGCGGGGTTGTTGCTAGGCTTCGTGTCGCGAGGACGGTTTGATGGGCGTTTTGCAATCGTAGGTCAGGTTGGTCAATTTGTGGGTTTAATTAAGCCAAGCTCACCGAAGTTGAGTCGGTGAAACGGTCAGCATTGTCTGTTAGGAGCATGGCGTTAGTACTCCGCACCGCTGTCGGGAAAAGGCAACCGTTCTCATGACCAAAGCAAGGGAGAGGAAAGGCACCGATCCATCCGCGCTAGCGGGCCGTGGGCCTTTGCGAGAGAAGTCGCGGGATCCCCGCCGCCCCTCACAACCTGCCAAGAACGCCGTCCCACCTCCGGCGGAGTCAAAGCTGCGAACGGGATCTGGTCGCCTGCTTCCTGCCCCCAGGGGATCCCTATTGGTTTCCCCTCCTCAACCGCTGCGTCTTGCTCGCCAGAAAGCCATTGCTCGTCTGCGCCAACGGGCTGCCCGGCCTCGCCGCTTGAGACGTTCTCCATCTCTCGGGCAAGTGTTGCTCAGGGGACTGAGCTTAAGTCTCATCCTGGGCCTGACAATGGCGGGCCTCTCGCAACTGCTGCAATCGACCACCGCTGGCCGGATAGAACAGGCCACGACGCAGCTTGGGGATCCTCCCCCGTCGGCATTCCCGAGTAACATTCTGCCGGGAGAAGCGATCCCGGCTTTGCAGGAGCGCTTGGCCGCTTTGGCCGACCAACCGGGCTTGACGGCAGGGGCTCTGTTCTGGGAGGTGGAAACCGGCGCCTTTGCCGGGGTTAGGCCGGATCAGGCTTTTCCTGCCGCCAGCGTGATCAAGATCCCCATTCTCTTGGCTTTTTTCCAGGCTGTGGAAACCGGACAGGTGCGGCTGGATGAGAGGCTCACTCTGCGGGAAGATCTCAAGGGAGGGGGAGCTGGTGTGTTGCAAACCCGACCCCTCGGATCCCAGGTTTCTGCTTTGGAAGCGGCCACCCTGATGATCACCCTCAGCGACAACTTCGCCACCAATCTGATCATCGATCGCCTGGGTGGACGGGAGGCTCTCAACCAAAAATTTCGCCAGTGGGGACTACAACACACGCAAATTTCTTGGTGGCTACCGGATCTGGAGGGCACCAACACCAGCAGCCCGCGCGACATGGTTTGGCTGCTCAGCCAGGTGGAACAGGGGCGCATGTTGAACCGCCGTAGCCGCGACCGCTTTTTGGACATTCTCTGGCGCACCCAACGGCCCTCCTATTTCCGGCCCAACTTGGGTCAAGAGGTGCGCATTGCCCACAAAACGGGAACCTTGAGCTCCGTGGTGGGGGATGCCGGGATCCTGGATTTGCCCAACGGGCGGCGCTATGTGGCGGCGGTGTGGGTGAAGCGAGAAACCCCCAACGATCCCAGAGCCGAAGGGCTGATCGCCAGCCTGTCGCAAGCAGCCTATGAGTTCTGGTCTGCTCCCGAGGATCCAACGGCCAAGGACTCCATGGGCAGCCTGGAACGCTAAGTCTTCCACTCCGCAAATCTTTCCATATTGCTACGCAACGCTTACGCGAACGCAGTAGCAGTGCGGAGCACTATTCCAGGCAGAGCACAAATGCCAGAGTGGAGAAACAGGCGTTGAGGGAAAACGATATTGCTACGCAACGCTTACGCGAAGGGGCACCTGGTCAGCATCAACCCCACCACCGGAGAGGAATTGGCTCGCTACCCCGTTTTCGACGCTGGGCAGATCCAGAGCTGTATCGCCCAAGCCCACGAGCGGTTTCAGAGCTATCGTCGGATCCCGTTTGCTCAACGATCCGCCTGGCTGAAGCGGGTGGCAGGGATCCTGGAGGAGCGCAAAGCGGAGTTTGGCCGCCTAATCAGCCTGGAGATGGGCAAAACCTTGGCCTCTGCCGTTGCGGAAGTGGAAAAATCCGCTTGGGTTTGTCGCTACTATGCCGAGGAGGCAGAGGGATTCTTGGCCGAGCGCTCCATATTGCTACGCAACGCTTACGCGAACGCCAGCGATGCCAGCCGCAGCGGGATCCGCTACCAGCCGCTGGGGGTGATTTTGGCGGTGATGCCCTGGAACTTTCCCTTTTGGCAGGTGTTTCGCTGTGCAGCCCCGGCCCTGATGGCGGGCAACACCCTCTTGCTGAAACATGCTTCCAACGTGCCCCAATCGGCTTTGACCCTAGAGCAGATCTTTCGGGAGGGGGGATTTCCGCCAGGGGTCTTTCAAACCCTGCTGATCACAGCAGCCCAGGTGGCAGAGGTGGTGGCGGATGAACGGGTGCGGGGGGCCGCCCTCACCGGGAGCGAAGCCGCCGGCTCCAGCCTGGCCCGTTTGGCCGGTCAATATCTGAAAAAAACAGTGCTGGAACTGGGAGGGAGCGATCCCTTCATCGTGCTGCCCAGCGCCGATCTGGAGGCAGCAGTCGCCACAGCGGTCACGGCCCGTCTGATCAACAACGGCCAGTCCTGCATTGCCGCCAAACGATTTATCCTACACAGGGCTATCGCCGAACCTTTCACGGCTGCCATGACGGAGCGATTTCGCCGGCTCAAGGTAGGGGATCCCTTGGATCCGCAAACGGACGTGGGGCCTCTGGCTACTGCCAGCATTCTGCAAGAGGTGGATGGACAGGTGCAGGCTTTGGTGCAGGCGGGGGCCAAAGTTCACATCGGTGGCTCCCCCTGGGGAGGGAATTTTTACCCGCCCACAATCCTGAGCGACATCCCCCCGGATCATCCGGTGGCCCACCAGGAGGTGTTCGGGCCGGTGGCGCTGTTGTTCACCGTCCCGGATGTGTCGGCAGCCATCGAGCTGGCCAACGGCACGCCCTTTGGCCTGGGTGCCAGCGCCTGGACAACCGATCCAGAGGAACAAGAGCGCCTGCTGGAGGAGCTGGAGGCGGGATCCGTGTTCATCAATGGCATGGTCAAGTCCGACCCGCGCCTTCCCTTCGGCGGCATCAAACGCTCAGGGTATGGACGGGAACTGAGCCGGGAAGGGATCCTGGAATTTGTAAATGTCAAAACCATTTGGGTGAAGTGATGGCGGAGACTCCTCAAAGGGATCCCCAGCCGGCGACGGATCCCGTGATCAAGCTGGATCAGTTCCTCAAGCTGGCGGGGGTTGCTCCCACCGGTGGGCAGGCCAAGCAGCTCATCCAAGCGGGGCAAGTGCGGGTGAATGGCGAGGTGGAAACCCGGCGGGGACGCAAGCTGCGCTCAGGAGATGAGGTGGCCGTGGGAGGTGGAGTTTGGCGAGTGCGCCTGGATAAGACCCCAAAGTCAGATCAGTGAACGGGTCAGTGCAACCGGATCAAAAGAAGCATGGCCAAGGCCCCGATTCCCCCTGCCACCGCAAACTGCCATTCCAGCCCCCACAGCAGGCAGGCAACTCCGGCCAGGATCTGGATCCCACCGGTGATCCAGTAGGGGAGGCGCGGCGGATCCACCAAGCCGTTGAGCCAGTGGCCCAGCCCCATTTGCCACAGCCAAAACACCCCCAGGTATGGGCTCAAAGCTGCCAAAGGGGTACGCCCGACAAAGGGCAGCACCGAGAGGATCATGCCCTGGGCGATCACCAACGTCCACACCAAACCCACAAAGTAGAGGTGGGCCAGTCCGGCTGTTCGAAACTCCGGCAAGCTAGTCTGCCGCACCATGTAGCCCAACCCAATCAGGGAAATCACCAGCCACAGCCAGTTGATGTTGGCCTCTTGGTGAAACTGGGTGGCAGCAAACCCAATCCCCAAAAGGACGGCCCAAACCAGGTACACCCGCCGACAAATGTTCCAGAAGGGAAGAGGGGTTTGCATGGCCTCCACCTAATCGACGACGACAATGCGGCCCACCATGCTGGGGTGGATATCGCAGAAATAGTCCTGGATCCCAGCTACTTCGAACACCACCGCTTTGCTCTCGTTGCGACTTAGCCGTCCCGTCCCTTGAAACTGCGCTCCCTCCACAGGAGTAGCCGTGTGGGGGGTGGAATCCAGGTTGGTGAAGGTCACCTTGCCCCCCCGCTTGAGGGTAACCTCCGAGGGCAGGTATTGAAACCCCCGAATGATTACCTCTGCTGCCGCCGTTGCTTCGACGGGATCCCGCTCCGCAACGGAGCTGGCTTGTCGCCACCGATCCACGGCCAAGATGGCCCCCACATTGAGCAGGGATCCCAGCCCACTGAGCAACAGCAACCGCCGCGTCATTGGCATAGGGCTTTCTCCACACAGGTTAGGAAGCGAAAAAAAGCTGAGGCGTTCAGAAGAAGGCGATTGCGACAGCGGTGTGGAACACCTTGACCTCCAAAGAACCTCCAAAGATCTCCAAACCCCAAGATCCTACAGAGGACGTTGGAAGGCTTTGGAGATCAGCGCCGGTGGGGGTTCTACACCTTGCTGTCGCCGGGGGTTGGCGGCTTTAGCTGGAAGTCATCGCCGGCAGGGGCTTTACACCTTCAGGATCCAGCGCTCCCGAGTCTCGGCGCTGACAAAGGGGGCAGGCACCACCAGAATGCTGGGATCAAGGCTGTGGAACACGGCCCGGATTGCAGTGGCATGGGCAACTTCGTTGGGGCCAATGGTGCTGGCGGCAGCCACCAGGTCTTTGTTGGAAAGCTGGACAAAGGCATCGTTGTAGGCTAGGGCCGCATCGAACTCCAGAGCCAGGGCCAGCTTGGCGATGTTGGCATCGGAGTCGAGATTGCCTTCTTTGTTGTCGATGTAGGTGGAAAGGTCGTAGCTATCCCGGGCCCGAGAGGGTATCCCTCCCAGTTGGCGCACGGCGCCCGCCAGCAGATCCCGGTGCTGTTCGTGATCCTTCAGGTTCTTGGTGGCCACTTCCAACACGATCTTGCCCACCTCAGTATTGCTCAACTTGCCGGCAGCGGTTTTGTAGGCCCAGATCGCCTGCTGTTCCAAGTCAATGGCCGCGTTGAGGATGGCGATGTCGGCAGTGTTGGACTGGGCGGCACCGGGCAGGGTGCGCAATCCAATTGCTCCACCTACGCCCGCCAGCAAACCAGCCAACAACAAGCTGCGGCGGGAAGTTGCAGGGCTGGGATCCCATTCGGCGGCCAATTGAGGCAGAGCGAAGGGAGTCTTTGCAGTCTTCATCTCAAGTCTCCTGTCTCGAAAGATGGCAACCAACCTTCAGGGGCTTGCTCTGGGTCGGGCAATTCCCTCTGGCCTGGTCTGATGGAGATACGCCGTGGATGCCGCCGCGGATGCCTGAGGGAAGAGATTTTCGTGGTCAAATAGCCATGAAATGCCTCCTCGAACTCCCCTCTCCCTCTGGGAGAAGGTCCGGGCTATCTTAAAAGCGTGTCCAACGGCTCCAGTGGGGGCCAGCATTCGGTCGGTAGTGTCGTTATCCATCCATGCGATTCTGGGCGTGAACCTGCACCTTGCTCTGCCGGAGGCCAGCCTACAGAGCTACGCCACCTGGATTGAGGCGCGTATTCGGGAGGGTCAGGGCGCTCAGGTGGTTACCTGCAACCCGGAAATGATCATGCAGGCGCAGCGGGATCTGGCCTTTGCCCAGGTGCTGCAG
The DNA here is from genome assembly GCF_054058195.1 of Thermostichus sp. OS-CIW-29. Taxonomy (NCBI): domain Bacteria; kingdom Bacillati; phylum Cyanobacteriota; class Cyanophyceae; order Thermostichales; family Thermostichaceae; genus Thermostichus; species Thermostichus sp. OS-CIW-29. The sequence goes on along the minus strand of NZ_JBSSAB010000003.1, from coordinate 115,284 downwards.
GCAGCAGAGCTGGTGATCCCCGATGGCATTGGGGTGGTGTGGGCCCTGCGGCGGCAAGGGATCCGCGTCCAGCGGGTGCCGGGGATCGAGCTGGCAGAAACCCTGATCCCGTTGGCGGCAGAACGGGGGTGGCGCTTGGCCCTGGTGGGGGGAAGGCCGGAAGTCAACCGGGCAGCAATTCGATATTGGCAAGCCCAGTGTCCTGCTTTGGCCCTCTGGGGCTACCACGGCTACTTCTCTAGCGAGGAAGAAAAAGAGCTTCTGCAAGCTCTCCAGGAATTTCGACCGCAACTGGTGTGGGTGGGGCTGGGATCCCCGCGGCAGGAGCTGTGGATCCAAAAGTGGCGTCCCCTTTTGCCCCAAGCCATCTGGATGGGGGTGGGGGGCAGCTTGGACATTTGGGCCGGCCAAAAACGGCGAGCGCCCCGTTGGTGGCGTGACCATCACCTGGAATGGTTGTATCGTCTCTATCAGGAACCCTGGCGCTGGCGACGCATGTTAGCTCTGCCCAGCTTTGTCTGGCGAGTGCTGTGGGATCCCTCTTCTCGTTTGCGCCCCTAGTCTGCCGGCGCTCTCTCCCTCCTCTGTCTAGGCGCTTACTATGGTGATCGGTCAGCACATCGGCTATCCTCCTCGCTTACACCGTTGGGCGGGTACGGCTCCGACCCCTCATCCCCCTGCCCCAGCCCATCCAGAGGCCACCCTGGGCTTTTACAGCAGCACCCAATCCGGATCCCTGCAAGCCCCGGCCAGCATGGTGTCCTTGCGGGGCGTGAGCAAAGTCTTTCCCAACGGCAACTTGATTTTTCAGGATGTGAACTTGGAGGTGCGCCGCGGCGAGTTCGTGTTCGTAACGGGGGTCTCCGGAGCAGGCAAGTCCACTCTTTTGCGACTGCTCTACGGGGCGGAACAGGCCACCGAGGGCACGGTCATCGTCGATCAAGTCTGTCTCTTTTCTTCTGAAGGGCGGCGGCGACCCTACCGCATCCCACCGCGTCCGCTGGCCATGTTGCGGCGGCGCTTGGGGGTGGTTTTCCAAGATTATCGCCTTCTGGCCAACCGCACCCTGGCAGAAAATGTGGCCTTCGTGCTGCGCGCCCAAGGGCTGTCCCCCGCAGAAATCCGCCGTCGCATCGGGCCGACCCTAAAGATGGTGGGGCTGACCGAAAAGCGAGATCACTTTCCCCATGAGCTTTCGGGGGGGGAACAGCAGCGCCTTAGCCTGGCCCGGGCCATTGTCAACATGCCGGTGTTGCTGCTGGCGGACGAGCCAACAGGAAACCTAGATCCGGAAAACTCCCTCTTGGTTCTCCAGATTTTGGAGCGGCTCAATTCCTTTGGGGTGACCGTCATCATGACCAGCCATGACCCCTATCTGGTGGAGCGGGCCGGCCACCGGGTGGTGCGCATGGAGGGAGGGCGCCTGTATGATCTGCGCTGAGGGGCTACCGGGATCCCTACTTTGCTCTTCACAAGCTTTTTGAGATCCCGGAGAGCAGCTTTGCCGGTTGCATCAGCAGACCGTAGGCCCTAAGCCAGCCGCATCAGCACAACAGCGGCACCGCCCGCGGCGACTTGTCAAGCCAGCCCGACCAGTTACATCAGCGGGTCGTGGGCCTTACTCGCGCAGACCCTCAGGTTGGGTTTCCAGAAGCTCCTCCCCTAGCTGATGAGCGGCAGCCACCATATTTTTCAGTGCGGGGATCACCTCCTCCCAGCGGCGGGTCTTGAGGCCACAATCGGGATTAACCCAAGTTTGCTCCACAGGCAAGTGGGCCAGTCCTGTGCGCAGCTGCTGCAGGATTTGCTCAACGCTCGGCACCGCAGGGCTGTGGACATCGTAAACGCCGTTGCCCACCTGGTGACGATACCCAGCCTGGGCAATTTGCAGCAGGGTTTTGTTGTTGCTGCGGCTGTTTTCAATGGAAAGCACGTCGGCATCCAGCCGCTCAATGTGCTCGATGATGTCCCCAAACTCTGAGTAGCACATGTGGGTGTGAATCTGGGTTTCCGGCTTGGCCCCGCCGGTAGCTAGGCGAAAGGCATCCACTGCCCAGCTGAGGTATTCTGGCCAGCGTTCTTTTTTCAGAGGTAGCCCCTCCCGCAGTGCCGGCTCATCCACTTGCACCATCACCGCTCCAGCCGCTTCCAGATCTGCCACTTCGGCTCTCAAGGCCAGGGCAATCTGCAAAGCCTGCTCCCGCCGGGGAATATCAACACGGGGAAAGGACCAGTTGAGCATAGTCACTGGCCCCGTGAGCATGCCTTTCACCGGCTTTTGGGTGTGGGACTGGGCTACTTGGAATTCCCGCACTGTCATGGGTTGGGGGCGAACCACGTCGCCGTAGAGAATGGGAGGGCGCACGCAGCGGCTGCCGTAACTCTGCACCCAGCCGTGTTCAGTGAAGGCAAAGCCTTCCAGCTTCTGGGCAAAGTACTCCACCATGTCGGTGCGCTCAAATTCCCCATGCACCAACACATCCAGGCCAATCTCTTCTTGAATGCGGATGCACTTGGCAATCTCAGCGTCAATGGCTGCTTCGTACTCCGCCTGCGAAACCTCCCCTCTTTTGTACTTAGCTCGCCACTGCCGCACCTCTGGAGTTTGGGGGAAGGAGCCAATGGTGGTGGTGGGCAAAGGTGGTAGCTGAACCTGCCGACTTAGGCGCTGCTCGTAGGGCAGGAATCGCTCGAAGTCCTGGAGCTTGAGGTTGGCCAAAGCCTGGCGCACTTGGGGGTTGGGGGGGCTAAACTGCGCAAAGCTCTGCCATTGCTGCTGGATTTCCGCCTGCTGGGCAGCAGTGTCTTCGCCGTTGAGGGCTCGCGCCAGGAGAGCTACTTCGGCCAGCTTCTGTTCGGCAAAGCTGAGGACATTTCTGAGGGGTTCCGGCAACTGGGCTTCCAGAGCAGCGTCGTGGGGCACAAATTGCAACGAAGCGGAAGGCTGCACCCGTAGGTTGGGAGCTACCCCCTGCAGCTCCTGCAGGCTGGCCAAGACAGTCTCAGGCTGAACCTTCCAGACATTCCGAGCGTCCACTACGCCAGCACCTAGGATCTGGTCAGCCGGAAAGCCATAGGTTCTTACCAGATCCAGGGTGTGGCCACGGGTAAAGTCAAGGCTAATGCCGGCCACCGGCAGTTGCACCACCCAGGGGTAAGTCTCCCCCAGGTCATCGAAGTAGGTGACCAAGTGGACGGGGATCCCGGCGGTTGCCAACTGGCGGTAGCTCATTTCCACAGCTTCCCGCAGGCCACTTCCCTGGCTGGTAACCAAAATGGGATCGTGAATCTGGACTTCTGGGATCCCCAGCTGTTTTAACTCCTGGAGGAGATCCCGGTACAGAGGAAGGAGCTTTTCCAAGTCCGCCCGCAGATCCCCAGATCGCTGGCTAAGGCAGAGCAAAGTCACTGGACTGAGGACAACGGGGCTGGTGCGCTCCCCTAGGATCCCTTGGGCCCGCCGAACTCTTTCCAAAAAATCCCCAAAGTTAGGACTGGGATCGGCTTCCGGCTCAATTTCGGGTACCAAGTAGTGGTAGTTGGTGTCAAACCACTTGGTCATTTCCAAAGCCGGCAGGCCCTCCCGCCCCCGCGCCATGGCAAAGTAGCGGTCTAAACCCGACAGATCTCGGAACCGAGAGGGGATCAGCCCCAGCCAGGTGGCCCAGTCCAGTACATGGTCGTAGAGAGTCTGATCCCCTACCGCAATGTGATCAATCCCAGCTTGTAGCTGAGTCTGCCAGGCTTGAGTCTCCAAATCCCAAAAGGTAGCCAGCAGAGCCTCTGACCCTAGGGCACCACTCCAAAAGCCTTCCAAAGCTTTTTTGAGCTCGCGGCGCTTGCCCATGCGGGCATACCCCAATGTCATGGTTTGTGCAGTCATGTTGTGTGCCATCCCAAATACTGAGTTTTCTAATTTTCCTGCGTTCAATTCGCCCTCAACTGGGATCCCGCCCGCCAAGGAAGAAACCGGCTGTTCCTCTCTTGCCTCTGGAACCCCAACAAAACACTGCCTTTTGCGCAAAAAAGATACTCAACGCAGCCAGCGATCGCAGTGGCTACTTGCCAGCCTACCAATTGAAGTCAGGAAGCCTGACATCTCACTCTTTCCTTCGCGTAGGCGGGCTGTAGATCTTGATAGATCTTGGTGCAACAGCACCCAAAATTTACTCTCTCCCGGCCAACTGGCTCAGAGTCTTGCTTGGGTTCTTGGACTTATTTCTACTGCTGAGGAGTACCGAAAGCTTGTGGGAGCAACGCCGGGAAAATGCTCAGGATAACGAAAGCAGAAACGAGCTAAAGCCAAGACAGTTACCATCTGTACCTCGCAGATGTTGTGAAGTTTAGAAAAACCATCGGCGGGCATTCTGACTGACACGGTTTTGGGGGACAAGATCTGGATCGGCAGCGAATGACTCTAGAGATTTGCTGCAGAACTTCTCCTAAACCGGATCACAGCTGCGGGACAGCGGCAGATTCTCACTGCTCTTTCCCCGTTTCCTCTGGCGGCTGATCCCCGTCAGAACCGATAGCTGAGCTACATCGTATCACGGAGTTCAGAGACGGGAGTAGAGTGCTTCAATCATCACCAAGCCAGCAGCCTTTGGAGCTACCAGACCTCACCTTTCACCCAGCGGTCTTGCAGGAAGTCATCGGAATCCTCTAAGCATCCTCCCCCCCTGCATTGCTCTCAAGATAAGGCAGTGATAGCTTAGCTGCCATAAGTCTTGTCCAGGAGGCAAGGGGGTTTGCTCCTTTTTGCTTTGCTGAAAAAGCGACAGATCGGGGTTTCTATGGCATCAAGCTTAAAAGTAACTGTGTGGTCTGTGGGCCTCTTCTTGCTGAGCCAGATGTGGGCTGGATGCGCTCAGAATGCTGCTGAGCGGACAGCTTTCGATCCAAAGCTAGCAGGATCCAGCGATCAAATCGTGCTGGCCATTGGAGGGGAAAGGGAAGAAGGATTTGATCCCACCCTGGGCTGGGGACGTTACGGTTCGCCTTTGTTCCAAAGCACTCTGCTGCGGCGGGACGAGAACCTTGAGATTGTAAACGACCTGGCGACTGGCTACACTGTCAGCCAAGATGGCCTAACCTGGACGGTAACCCTACGAAAGGATGCAGTCTTCTCCGATGGAAAACCTGTCACAGCAGCGGACGTGGCTTACACCTTTAACCAAGCAGCTCGGAGTGGTGGTCTGGTCGACCTAACCGCCCTAAAGGAAGCAGTAGCTATCGACACTCATACGGTGGAGCTGCGGCTGCAAAAACCCCAAAGTACTTTTGTCAACCGCCTCATCACCTTGGGTATCGTGCCTCAACATGCCCACGGGCCTGATTATGCTCGCAAACCCATTGGCTCTGGCCCCTACCGACTGGTGCAGTGGGATGAGGGGCAACAACTGATTGTGGAGGCAAATCCCTTATATTACGGCCAGACTCCTGGCATTCGGCGGCTGGTTTTCCTTTTCCTGGAGGAGGATGCAGCCTTTGCAGCAGCCCGAGCCGGACAGGTACACGTGGTTAGCGTGCCTCAGTCTTTGGCTAAGCAAACTGTTGAGGGCATGAAGCTTCACGCCATTCCCAGTGTGGATAACCGAGGGCTGATGTTCCCCTTTCCCCCTAAAACCGGTGCGACAACCCCAAAGGGATACCCCATCGGCAACGATGTGACTTCTGACTTGGCGATTCGCAAGGCGGTCAACTTCGCCATTGACCGACAGGCGCTGGTGGATGGAGTCCTAGAAGGCTACGGATCCCCTGCCTATGGCCCAGTCAGCGGTTTGCCCTGGGAAGAGCCGACCGCCAAGATTGAGGACAACAATCCAGACCTGGCCCGTCAGATTCTAGCTGAGGGAGGCTGGAGCGATAAAGATGGGGATGGGGTAGTGGAAAAAAACGGGCTGCGGGCTGAGTTCACCGTGCTCTACCCGGCCAACGACAGCATTCGCCAAGCCCTGGCCCTAGCTGTTGCAGAAATGCTGCGGCCTGTGGGCATCCGAGTCAATGTCGAGGGCAAAAGTTGGGATGACATCACTCCGCTCATGCACAGCAACGTGGTGCTGTTTGGCTGGGGCAGCCATGACCCAACTGAGGTGTACAACCTCTACCACAGCAAAGCGGCCCAGGGGGGATTTTTCAATGCCGGCTACTATGCCAACCCGTTTGTGGATCGAATGCTGGATCTGGCTATGGAGGCCCCCTCTGAAGCTGAAGCTATCCCCTTCTGGCGGGCAGCCCAGTGGGATGGAAAGCAAGGCTTTACTGCCAAAGGAGATGCAGCCTGGGCTTGGTTGGTAAACCTGGATCATACCTACTTTGTCCACGAGTGCTTGGATATAGGCCAGCCGCAGGTACAGCCTCATGGCCATGGTTGGCCAATCACAGCCAACATCACCCGTTGGAAATGGACGTGCAACTGAGGTCAGTTCTGCTGTTTCTGGCTTATAAGCTGACTCGGCTGGGGTTGCTGCTGGCGGCTGTGGCAGTCCTGACGTTTGCCCTGCTCAGCTTCTCCCCTGTTGATCCCGTACAAGCCTATGTAGGGGCCGACATGCTGCAGATCAGCCCAGCCCAACGAGACCTGATTGCCCAGCGTTGGGGGCTGGATCAGCCCATGCTGCTTCGCTTTGGGAACTGGCTTGGGCAGATGGTTCAAGGCAACTGGGGCACCTCAATGGTGTTCAATCAGCCAGTGGTGCAGGTCATTCAACAGCGGTTTGAGCTATCGCTGCCCTTACTGGCAATTGCCTGGCTGCTTTCCGGTTTCCTGGGAGTGGGGTTGGGGGTTTTGGCCGCAGCGTTTCAGGGCACTTGGGTTGACCGCGGTATTCGTCTTTACGCCTACACCCTCGCCTCTTCTCCCCCTTTCTGGGTGGCGCTGCTACTCTTGATCGCGTTTTCGGTAGAGCTGGGTCTAACACCTATCTGTTGCGCCGCGCCACCTGGCGCGTTGGCGGAGGAGGTGACTTTTTGGCAGCGCTTACACCACTTGCTCTTGCCTGCTTTCACCCTAACTTTCATCGGCGTTGCCAACATCACCTTGCACACTCGTCAGAAGCTCATTGACGTGTTGCACAGCAACTATGTGCTGTTTGCTCGTGCCCAGGGGGAAAGCCTGGCTGGGATCCTGTGGTACCACGGCTTGCGGAATATCTTGCTGCCTGCGCTGACGCTGCAATTTGCCTCCTTTGGGGAACTGTTTGGTGGCTCAGTGTTAGTGGAACAGGTGTTTGCTTATCCAGGACTGGGACAAGCAACGGTACAGGCAGCTTTGCGCAGTGATGTGCCTCTGTTGGTGGGCATTGTGTTTTTCAGCGCCTTGTTTGTCTATGCCGGCAATACCCTAGCTGACCTGTCCTACCAGATTGTCGATCCACGCATTCGCCTTGGCGGGAGGATAGGATGATCCCTTTTGCATCGCCTCGTGTTGCTGCTGCTGATGCCGATGGGGGGATGAAATTCTCAGAGTCCTCTGTCAAAGGAGAGCGCAGGCGGCAGACTCTGTGGGCAATTGGACTGTGTGCTTTTTTTTTGGTGTCTATCCTCTGCAGCGCTGGGCTTATCGGCGATACCGGACTGAGCCCGAACCTAACTCAGCGGAATCAGCCTCCTTCCCTGGCCCATCCCTTCGGCACCGACTGGCTGGGGCGGGATATGCTGGCCCGATCCTTGCACGGGATGTCCCTTAGTCTGTGGGTAGGCATGCTGGCTGCCGCCGTCAGCGTGGTGATCGCCGCTGTTTTGGGTTTGGTGGGTGGCACGGTGGGAGGCTGGGTGGATGCCTCGATCTGCTGGATGATTGACCTATGTTTCAGCCTGCCTCACCTGGTGGTGCAGATCCTTATAGCTTTTGCTGTCGGCGGCGGAGTTCGGGGAGTCATTGTTGCCGTTGCCCTCACCCACTGGCCCAGCCTAGCGCGCCTGGTGCGGGCCGAGGTGTTACAGGTCAGCAGTTCTGACTATGTCCAGAGTTCTTACCGACTGGGCCGCTCTTCCCTCTGGGTTGCCCGCTACCATATGATGCCTCACATTTTGCCCCAGCTCCTAGTGGGACTTATTCTGCTGTTTCCCCACGCCATTTTGCACGAAGCAGCCCTCTCATTCATTGGGGTAGGTATTTCGCCGCACCTACCGGCCATCGGCATTATTCTGGCCGAATCCATGCGCCACCTCTCCACCGGCTACTGGTGGCTGGGGGTTATGCCTGGACTGCTGCTGCTGCTGTCGGTCAAGGCTTTTGACTGGCTGGGAGAAAACCTGCAGGCCCTTCTCAATCCGCGTACGGCTCAGGAGTAGGGAAATGTTGGTGGTCTCCGGCCTAAACATTAGGTTCAGCCGATACGAGCGGGGGCTGCGCCGCCGCTACCTTCAGGTGATTACAGATCTGGATCTGGAGGTTAAGGCAGGGGAGGTGGTGGCAGTGGTGGGGGCCAGCGGATCGGGCAAAAGTTTGCTGGCCCATGCCCTCTTGGGTCTTTTGCCAGAGAACGCTACCCTGCGCGGTACTCTCCTATTTCAGGGGCAGCCCTTGACCCCTGAGCGGTGTAGGCAACTGCGCGGCAAGGCCATTGCTCTCATCCCCCAGTCTGTGGACTACCTGGATCCCCTCATGCAAGTAGGATCCCAGGTACAGCGGGTAGCTCGGCTCAGCGGTGCCTCCCAAGGCGAGGCCCGTAGAGCAGTGAGCCGCATCTTTGCCCGCTATAGCTTGCCGCCGGGAACAGAGGGCCTCTACCCTTTCCAGCTCTCCGGAGGCATGGCACGGCGGGTGCTGGTATCGACGGCGGCAGTTAGCAGAGCCAAGCTGGTGATAGCCGACGAGCCTACGCCAGGCTTGGACGCGGAGGTGGTGGCTGAGACCCTTGCCCATCTGCGGGAGCTGGCCCAGGAGGGCCGAGGCGTTATGTTGATTACACACGATATTCAGGCGGCGTTGTCGGTGGCAGATCGAGTGGCAGTCTTCTATGCGGGCACTACAGTCGAGTTGGCCTCGGCTCAGGATTTCGAAAGGGGAAACTTGCGCCACCCCTACACTCAAGCTCTGTGGCGATCCCTGCCCCAAAATGAGTTTGCTCCCCTGCCGGGCAACCAGCCTGACCCTGAGGCACTGCCTGCGGGTTGTTTGTTTGGGGATCGCTGCCCCTGGGCAAGTGAAATCTGTCGAGCTGAGCGTCCGCCTCTGCGGGCGGTTGGAGGAGGTTGGGTGAGGTGTATCCATGCTCAAGGGTGAGCATCTCTGGTTTCGCTATGGACGGCATCTGCCTTGGGTGGTGCAAGATCAGACCCTTCAAGTAGAACTTGGGGAAGTCGTAGGGCTGATGGCTCCCTCTGGTTTTGGCAAAACTACTCTGGCCAAGTTGCTGGCGGGCTACCTTACCCCCAGCCAAGGTCGGGTGAGTGTGACAGGGCAGCCTTTGCCTCGGCGAGGGTACTGCCCAGTGCAGCTTGTCTTTCAACATCCAGAGCAGGCCGTTAACCCCCACTGGCGCATAGCTCAGGTCTTGCGGGAAGGGCCTCCTCCCCAGCCAGAGGTTCTCCACACCTTAGGCATTTCCCCCAGTTGGCTCAACCGCTATCCCCATGAGCTAAGCGGGGGAGAATTGCAGCGGGTTGTCATCGCCCGGGTTCTCAACCCACAAACTCGCTATTTGATTGCAGATGAGATGACAGCCATGCTCGACGCCAATACCCAAGCCCTGATCTGGCAAGCTGTCTTGGCCTATGGGCGGGCACATCAGATGGGGCTTTTGGTCATCAGTCATGATCGCTTTCTCCTGGAACGGCTCTGCAGCCGCTACGTCATCATGACCAGCCATGACCCCTATCTGGTGGAGCGGGCCGGCCACCGGGTGGTGCGCATGGAGGGAGGGCGCCTGTATGATCTGCGCTGAGGGCTGCCGGGATCCCTATTTTGCTCTCCACAGGCTCTGTTGAGCTCCAGGGGGCAAGGGTCTGAGCCCATTGATTGTTGGATGGAGAACAGCATGCAATCTCTCTCCCGATTTCTCAATAAAATCCGCTATCTCCTACAGGAGACTTTTTTGGGGTTGCGGCGGGGGGGCTGGCTGAACTGGGCTGCGGTGAGCACCCTGCTGGTGTTGCTGTTCCTGGTGGGGATCGGCGTTGAGCTGTCCTGGGGTGTGGATGCAACGGTGCAGTCTCTGGGGGGACAACTGGAGATCTCCGTCTATCTGGAGCCGGAACGACAGGGGGTGGAGCTGCAACCCCAGGTTGCCCAACTGCCTCATGTGGCCGAGGTGAAGGTCATCACCAAAGACCAAGCTTGGCGCACCCTCTTGATCGAGATGGGGATCCAAGACGAGGCGGCCATGGAAACCCAGTTGGGGGAGAACCCCTTGGTGGATGCTCTGCGGGTTAAGGCGGATTCCACCGAAGCCTTGGGGGAAGTGGCGGAGCAGATTCGCCAACTGGAAGGGGTGGATGAGGTCTACTACGGCGACCGCATTGTGGAGCAACTGGCCCAGCTCCAGGACATGCTACGGCTGGGATCCCTGACCATTACCGGCGTGTTGGCCCTGACAGCGGTGGCGGTCATCACCACCACCATTCGCCTCATCGTCATGGCGCGGCGGCGGGAGATCGAGGTGATGCAATTGGTGGGGGCGACAGCAGCCTGGATTTACTTGCCCTTTATTTTGCAAGGGTGCCTGTTTGGGGTGATCAGCGCAGTGGGAGCTTGGGGATTGATCTTGGGATCCCAGCAGTTGCTGCAGGAGCTGCTGGAGCAGTTGATTGCCTTGCCCTTCCTCAAGGTGATGCAGGCAGATCGCAGCCAACTGGAGTTTTGGCTCTTGCCGTCGATGTTGTTGGGGATGGGGGTTTTTCTGGGCACCACCAGCAGCTTGATCGCGGTGCGCAAGTCGGCAGGGCGATGAGCTGGAGGCGATGCTGAGGAAAGCCCTGGATATTCCAATCTGAGGATCGCCATAGGATAAGATGATGGACTCTACTTCCCTGGCTTTCCAAGATCTGGCCGCCATGAACCCATTGCCTCCTCCCGCCCACCCCTACCAGTTCCGCGCTTTGGGCCTGATTAAGGGATCCCTGAAATCGATCCCCAAGACTTATGCGCAGGCAACCTTGGTTGCCTCTGACGGAGCAGAATATCCGGCTACCCCCGGACGCGCCGAGCTTCTCGGCCCCTTCGAGCACTGCATCAAGAGCGGCCATACCTACTGGTACTACGTGCAGCCGCAGCCGCGTTCAGGGGGGGCTTTGGGCTTGAGCATCATCCGCATCCTGGCCCTGCCGGAAGAGGAGCAAGACCCAGAGTGGGAAGAAGAACCGTTTTTGCCTGCCCCTGAGGACACAGAGGAAGGCTTTAACATCCGCGGCATTGTCGAGCCCCACGATGGCTTTGTTGAGGTGACCGTGCGGCGCAAGCCCCAGGGAACCAAGCAATTTGCTCCTCTGCAATTGCGCTTGGAAGGGTTCTTGCCCGGAGCTGTGGCGGGAGAGTTTTGGGATCTGTTGGCAGAGCGAGAGGGCAACAAACTGCTGTTGGTGGATGGTACCCGCCTGTTGACCGCAGTAGCCTAGCTATCTAGATTGGCCCTGCTTGAGAACCTTAAAATAAAACAAAGAGCTTCCCAACCGATGGTGTCTGCTGCCGGCTTGTCCCAACGGGTCGCCCATCTATCCCCTTCCCCCACGTTGTCCATTTCGGCTCTGGCTAAAGCCATGCAGGCAGAGGGGCTGGATGTGTGTAGCTTGAGCGCAGGCGAGCCGGATTTCGATACACCTGACCACATTCGGGCTGCGGCCATCCGTGCTCTGGAAGAGGGCAAAACCCGCTACGGCCCCACCGCTGGGATCCCCGCCCTTCGCCAAGCAGTGGCCGACAAGCTGCGGCAGGAAAACGGCCTGGAGTTCAGCCACGACCAAATCCTGATCAGCAACGGCGGCAAGCAAACCCTGTTTAACCTGGCCATGGTGCTGCTGGATCCCGGCGATGAAGTGATCCTGCCTGTTCCCTACTGGGTCAGCTACCCCGAAATTGCCATTTTGGCAGGGGCAAAGGTTGTGCAGGTGCAGACGGAAGAGGCCCAGGGGTTCAAGCTCACCGCCGCCCAACTGCGCCAGGCCCTCACCCCCCGAAGCAAGCTGCTGATTCTCAACTCGCCGGCCAACCCCACCGGAGCCGTTTACCACCAGCACGAGCTGGCAGATCTGGCAGAGGTGATCCTCTCCGCCCCCCATCTGTACGTGATCTGCGACGAGATCTACGAAAAGCTGGTCTACGGACAGGCCCGCCACATCAGCCTGGGATCCCTTTGCCCTGACTTGATGCCGCGCCTGATTCTCAGCAGTGGCTTTGCCAAAGCCTACGCCATGACCGGCTGGCGGGTGGGCTACTTGGCCGGGCCCAAGCCCATCATTGAGGCGGCCATCAACCTGCAAAGCCACAGCACCTCCAATGTCTGCACCTTCGCCCAGTATGGTGCTCTGGAAGCCCTGACCAGCCCCCTATCGGCAGCAGCTGTGGAAAAAATGCGCCAAGAATTCTGGCAGCGGCGAGATCTGATGCTGGACGGGATCCGCACCTTGCCGGGGGTGACTTGCCCGGAGCCGGAGGGCGCATTTTATGTGTTTGTCAACATCGGCCAAACCGGGTTAAGTTCGGTGGAGTTTTGCCGGCAGCTGCTCAAGGAACACCACGTGGCTGCTGTGCCGGGGGTAGCCTTTGGGGCAGATTCCTACATTCGCCTTTCCTATGCTGCCGATCGCACCACCCTCGAAAAAGGGCTGCAGCGGCTGCACCGGTTTGTGTCTTCCCTCTGAGAATTCAATCCGAGGATCGAAAAGAACTGAGGAAGCTCAGCTCCCAGCGGCTGGATCCCTGTAGGCCATTCCCAGCGGCGGGATCCCTATCTGAAGTGTGAACACTATTGCTTAACCCTAGCTATAGTGTTAGGGGATGGGCTACGAGGGGATAACTCATGTCTGGCAGAACGGCGCTTGTCATCACCGTTGCCTGTTTGAGTGGGGGATCCGGAAAGACCACAGCCGCCCTCAACCTGGCCATCATGTTGGCCGAGCATGGCAAGACGCTGGCCGTTGACTTTGACCCACAGGGCAACCTGAGCCAGTGGATGGGCTGGACGGATCTGTCGGAGTCGGCCACCATTGCCGAGACGATTTTGCCGGGGGCGGATCGGGTTCACATTCGGGAGATTATCCGTCCGCCGTTGAATGAGGATCGCCAGGAGCGGCTGTGGTTGGCCCCCAGCGATTACAGTCTCTCGCGGGCTATGGATGCGATCGTGATGGAGCCGGGGCGGGAGCTGTTTTTGAAGCGGGCTTTGCGACCGATTCTGCCGGAGTATGACTTTTTGGTCATCGACAGCCCCCCCTCGAAAGGGTTGCTCACCTACAACAGCATTCTCAGCGCCGATCTGCTGGTGGTGCCGACGGAATGTACCCAAAAGGGGGTGATGGGGGCCCTAAGTACCCTGGTGCTGTTGAAAGAATTGGAAGAGCTGGATTTTCATGTGCCCAAGTTTTTGGGGGTGCTCCCCACACGGGAACAGTGGGTGGGCAACAACCGCACCAAAATGTCGCGGGCCGCGGTGGAAGCCTTGGCGGAAATGATGCAAGGGATCCCCATTTTCACGCCGGTGCGGCAAAGTACAGTGGTGCAGCAAACCAACAGCATGGGCTGGTCCTTGGCGGAGGCGGGGGAAGATCTCCTGGCCCAACCTTATCGTGAGGTCCTCAAGGCTGTGTTGGAGGCCCGCTAACATGGCTACCGCCAAGAAGCCTCCCAAAAAAAAATTGCCCACCGGCCCCACCAAGGCAGATTTGCTCTCGCGCATGGGGGTGAATAAGCAGCCAGAGCCGATGGAACTTGCGCCTACGGCTGCCGATGGCGTTGAGGCTCCGCACCGTCCAGAGGACAACAGGGGGACGGATTCCCTGGATCTGCCTCACCCTGCGGCATTAGATGTTGAGCCCGATCCATCTGCCGCCGCCTCGTCCCCTCTGTGCCAGGTTGCCACAACCCCACCAGAGGCAGGACGGATGCCTCTCCTGGCCAGTGTGCTCTCCACACCTGAAGCTCCTTCTCGGGATGCGGATCCCTTGTCCAACTTGTCGCCCGCTCCGGTCGAGGTGGAAAGGGTTGTCTCCCCACCCCAGGTCAGTCTGGCCAAATGGGCCAATACTTCGCTGCCAACTGAAAAGCCAGCCGAGCTTTTGCCCCCTGCTACTGCTTGCACCGACAATGGGGTTCGCCGCAATGGCACCCCCAATGGGCAGGGTGCCCAGTCGGATCCCCGCGAGGCTCTGGATGCACAACTGGGCCTGCAAAAGCTTACCCTCAAATGGTCTGCCGAGAGGGTAGAAAAGCTGGGATCCCTGGAAAGCGCCACCGGCCTACCGGGCGAGATTTTGCTGGAAGTCTTGCTGGATCATTGGGAACAATTGCCCAAGCCCTTGCAGCAAGATTGCCTCCTGCAAGCCCACCGCATTCGCGTCGAGCGGCTGGTGATCAGCCAAAACTTCACCATTGCCACGATTGAGCAACTGCTCTTCACGTCAGCGTTGCGCAACAACAACGAGCAGCATCTGCTTTGAGTTCTGGCCGGTTGGCCTGGGAAATTCCCCCTCAAGATCTCCGCCAGTATGCCAGACAACAGGGATCCCTGTTCCTGTGCTAGGGTCAAAATGGTTCTGTTGGCTTTTCGCGCTTTTCGGCCTGTGCTCTCTCCCCCTCGCTACCTGGCGGCAACCCAACCTCATTATTCTCAAGCGTATTTCCCACTGATTTTCTATTTTTTCCTTCTCCGTATTTCTCCCATCCTTTAGGGGACAACATCGCGGCGGAATCTTCTTTAAGGCGACCAGGTTGTAGTGGAGCGGCAACAGTTGATGAAAGAACTTGATTTGGCCAAAGCTGTAGAGCAACGGCGCACCTTTGCCATTATTTCCCATCCCGATGCGGGGAAGACCACCCTCACCGAAAAGCTGCTGTTGTACGGGGGGGCCATTCAAGAAGCGGGAGCTGTGAAGGCCCGTCGGGCGCAAAAGCGGGCCACTTCCGACTGGATGGAACTGGAAAAGCAGCGGGGTATTTCCATCACCTCTACCGTCCTGCAATTTGATTACCGCAACATTCGTCTCAATCTGCTGGATACTCCCGGCCACCAGGACTTCAGCGAAGACACCTATCGCACCCTAGCAGCGGCTGACAATGCCGTGATGCTGGAAGATGCCGGCAAAGGGTTGGAAACCCAGACCCGCAAGCTGTTTGAAGTGTGTCAGATGCGGGGGCTGCCGATTTTTACCTTTATCAACAAGATGGATCGCCCAAGTCGGGATCCCTTGGAGCTGATGGATGAAATTGAGACAGAACTGGGCCTCAAGCCCTATCCTGTCAACTGGCCAATTGGCTCAGGCGAGCGGTTTACTGCGCTATTTGACCGCCGAACTCAGGAGTTTCATTTCTTTGAGCGGGTATCTGGGGGGCGGCTAAGAGTTCAAGATACCGTCATTAAACTTGGGGATCCGCAAATTGAGGAGTTGATCGACAAGGACTTGTATTACCAATTCAAGGAAGAGCTGGAACTGCTGGATGGTCTCATGCCCACCTTGGATCTAAAACAGGTGCATTCTGGCAAACAAACCCCGGTCTTTTTCGGCAGTGCCATGACCAATTTTGGGGTGGAGCTTTTCCTCAATGCATTTTTGGAGTATTCCTTACCGCCAATGCCTCACGAGAGCACTGCTGGGCTAATCCCGCCCGAACATCCTGAGTTTACGGGCTTCGTCTTTAAACTGCAGGCCAACATGGATCCCCGCCATCGGGATCGCGTTGCTTTTGTGCGCATCTGTTCCGGCAAGTTTGAGAAGGATATGGTGGTCAACCATGCCCGCCTCAATCGTCCCATTCGCCTATCTTATCCCCAGAAGTTGTTTGCTCAAGAGCGCATCTCCATCGATGAAGCTTACCCTGGGGATGTGATCGGCCTGAATAATCCCGGCATCTTCACCATTGGGGATACCATCTACACCGGCCCGAAGCTGCGCTACGCCGGGATCCCTAGCTTTTCTCCTGAGCTGTTTGCCTACTTGAAGAATCCCAATCCTTCCAAGTTTAAGCAGTTCCAGAAGGGGGTAGCGGAACTGCGGGAAGAAGGAGCTGTGCAAATCATGTACTCTATCGACGATTCCAAACGGGATCCGATTGTGGCAGCGGTGGGCCAGTTGCAGTTTGAGGTTTTGCAGTATCGCCTTGAAAGTGAATACAACGTCGAAACCCGACTGGAGATGTTGCCCTACACACTGGCTCGCTGGGTCGAGAATGGCTGGAAGGCGCTGGAGAATATTCCCAGCTTGTTTAACACCCTAGTTGTTAAAGACATTCAAGACAGGCCCGTTCTTCTGTTTAAGAACGAGTGGACTTTACAGCAATTTGCTGCCAGCAACCCTAAAATCAAGCTCAGCAAAATTGCCCCTATCTCGGATCTCGGCCCAGAATTGGGTGACGGCCAATAGATCAACCTAAGAGAATCCGTCTCAAAGAGCCTTAGGTTCTGACATTCAGTCGAGATGCCATTGGTCTCCACATCAGCGGTGTTGATAGGTGTTGATATCTTCGGATTTCTGAGCAAACCCCTCACACAGATCGCAGCAATTCCCCCATCTTTTTCCTGCATCGTCTAGGGACAGAGGGAGTGAACCATGCCTTTCTTCTCCAACCTGGGATCCGATTCTCCCCACTTTGGCGCTGCCCTCAGTGCTTGTGCGCCACTTTGCGAACGCTCCTTGTGGGGACTGGATCCGCAAGCCGTTTTTTTGAATCACGGCTCCTACGGCGCGACCCCGAAAAAGGTGTTGCAAGCCCAGAGTGTATGGCGGGAACGCCTTGAGGCTCAGCCGGTGCAGTTTATGGGAGAGGAACTTCCTCGAGCCTTGCGGGCGGCGGCAGCAGAACTGGCCCATTTCGTCGGGGCCGAACCCGAAAATTTGGTGTTTGTGGAAAATGCCACCAGCGGGGTCAATGCCGTTTTGCGCTCGCTGCGGTTCCGGCCAGAGGATCAGATCGCCTGCACCAATCACGGTTACGGGGCCGTTCGTCAGGCATTGCAGTACATCTATGCCCAGTGGGGAGCCATCCCAGTTGAGGCGCAGATCCCTTTCCCCATTGCGGGGCCAGAGCAGGTTATCGCGGCCTTCGAGGCCATCCTCACTCCCCAAACTCGCCTGGCGGTGTTGGATCACCTCACCTCGCCTACGGCTCTGATCTACCCCCTGCCTGAGCTGATCGGCCTCTGTCGGGAGCGCGGGATCCCGGTTTTGGTGGATGGCGCCCATGCCCCTGGGGTTCTCCCCTTGGAGTTGGAAAGGCTGGGGGCCGATTGGTACACCGGCAATGCCCACAAGTGGCTGTTTGCCCCGAAAGGCTGTGCCTTTTTGTGGGTGGCCCCCCACCGACAGGCCCAAACCCATCCTACGGTGATCTCCCACGGCTTTGGGCAAGGGTTCACAGCCGAGTTCGACTGGGTGGGCACACGGGATCCCAGCGCTTGGTTGGCCGTTTCAGCAGCCCTGGCGTTTATCCAAGGGGTGGGACTGGACAACATCCGTCAGCACAACCACACTCTGCTGCTCCAGGCGCGGCAGTTGCTCTTGGAGGCTCTTGAGGGGATCCCGCCCGCCCCTGAAGAAATGTTGGGCTTTATGGCCACCCTACCCTTGCCGCCCTTCTGGCAACAGTGGATCCCTGAGCTGCCTCTTGGGGAGCGCGCCCGTCGGCTTCACGATTACCTCTGGTACAAGTACCGCATTGAGGTTCCGATCATCCCCTTCGCCGGGCAGCTTTGGGTACGCATCTCGGCCCAGGTCTACAACCATTTGGCAGAGTACGAACAGTTGGCGCTGGCCTTGCAGCATCTGCCCTAGAGCTTTGTCGGTTGAGCCGCTTTCACGACATTGCAAGTATAGTTGCTTCGCACACCAGTAAAACGATTTCAGATCTACAGTCTCTACAGTCAATTCAGTTGAGGATGAGATGGCGTTACAGGTAGGATGGCATGCCAGTAGACCTCAGAAAGAAGCCTTGACCTGAGAGAGAGTCGTAGGGCATGTCCAGGAAGGGAGCAGACCCACAGACGTACAAAGCCGGTCATACAGCGGAAGGGAAGGGTATGGGAGTCGGTAAAAGCAGCGCGGAACGCTTGGGGAGCGTCTCAATCTAGTTTGAAGCGACCGCAGTGCTTTCAAGAGGGCAAGGATGCATGCAGATGGAGGAACTTCTGTTGATGAAGTGACAAGGCCTGCTTTTGCGAGTCGGACTATTCTACTGGCCAGTGTCTCATTGCTATTTGAATTGACTATCTGAAAAAGTCAGAAAACGTATCCCGCAGATCCGAAAGCCGATCGTTGAAGCAGGTAAGCCGATCCCCTACAGAGTTCACCAGCGTCAGATCTGCCCGACCGGTTGTCCCTTCAAATCCCAGTAGAGGAACGCTCATGCGGCTGGGATCCGTGGGATTCTGGGAAACGCGGATGACGGCTCGATCGCGGTTAAATTGATAAGCCTCGGCCACATAGCGGATGGGCTCGCTCAAGGTGGGATCCACCGGCAGCCCTGGGGCCGGCAGGAGATCCACCAGCTCGGTGAACGTGCCACTCCGCAGGCCCACCACGGCAGCAGCTCCCAACTGGTTACAAATGGCAATGAGAACCGGCTCTTGGGCAGTGGCGGTGAGGTTGGCCAAGGTAACCGTGACCGTGGCGCGGCTGGCTGCCGGCGGGTAGGTGACCTCAAAGGTGCGGGCAAAGGCATTGCCCAGCTCGTCGCGGGCGCGAAAGCGAAGCTGCCCGGTGTAGGGCAGGATGGAAGAAAAGTAGATGCCAAAGCGGTCGCTGGGACTCCGTCCGGGGATATTGGCCTGTCCGGGGACATAGGCAAGGGCAGCCCGGCTTTGCCACTGATTGGGCGGGGTGTAGGGCAGCAGCGGGCCACTGGTGAAGTTGGGGGGTTCTTTGGGGGGCAGATCCGGCTGGCCATCTCTGTTCAGATCCAGCCCATTGCCCAAGAAGGCCACCGAGCGCTGTAAGAGAATAGGACGGTTTTGGTTATCCAAAAGGGGATTCCGCCTTTCTGCCAGCCCGGCATTGTCCACATAGACATTAAGGGGGCGATTTAGGATTTGGTTATCCCGCTGCCGCCGCATGTTGAACTGTAGGTAGGGCCCCACTGCGCCCGCTGCCGGGGATCCCCCTGTAATTTCAAAATCATCTGCCCGCAGAAAGACATTTTCCAGTGGGCCCAGAGGAGTTGTTCCCTCGCCGCAACCGACCAAGCCAAGCGCTAAAATGGCCAAGGCTGTATAAGCTACAACAGAGCATCCTTTTTCGATAGGGGAATCCGAGCTCCCACAAGTCGGCAGCAGGGGCCGGCAGGCATGCTTTGGCTTCAGCATTCATCTCCTCTCCACAACAGACACCTTGGCGAGGGTTAAACCCAACCGGACTGAGTTGAGGATGGGCGGGGATCCCTCTGCACTCATCGGATTCGCCTGAACCACTATACCGTGAGCCTCGGTTCAGCTAGAAATCGCAGGAGCCCCGCACTGCACCCGTAGGGTCAGTGCCGGGAGGAATGCGGAAGTCACAATAGAACCATGACCCAAGTCCTGACCGTCTCCTGTAAGCTCAAGGCGTCCCAGTCGCAAGCCGCCAAATTGGACGCGACGATGGAGGCTTTTGGCCAAGCCTTGAACTGGGTCAACCAAAACACACCCGAGAAAGTCGCCAACGCCGTTAAGCTCCAGTCTCTGTGCTACCGCGAAATCCGTGCCCGGTTCGGCTTGTCCAGTAACTTGGCTCAACAGGTGTGCAGACGGGTGGCAGGCGCTCGCAAAGTGGCGAGACAGCGCAACCGTCCGGTTAAAGAGTTCAAGCGTAGGTTCGTTACCTACGACGCACGTATCTTTTCATTCCGCGAGAAAGACTGGACGGTGTCGCTGACCACGGTGGAAGGGAGAGAACGCTTTGAGCTAGCCATTGGTAACTACCAGAGGGGAATGCTGGCTGGCTCTAACCCCAAATCGGCCACCCTAGTCCAGCGGAAGGATGGCTCCTACTACATCCAGATTTGCGTAGAGAAAAAACCACCCAAGCAACAAGATACCGACAAGGTGATCGGGGTGGACTTGGGAAGGACGGATATTGCCCATACGTCAGACGGGGACAATTGGAATGGACAGCAGTTGAACAGAGTCCGAGACCACTACTCCCGGTTGAGGGCGGTACTCCAACGCAAAGCCAGTAAGGGCACACGCAGTTCGCGGCGCAGATGCAGAGAACTGTTGCAACGGCTGTCTGGCAAGGAGAGGCGCTTTCAGGCGTGGGTCAATCATCGCATCTCCAAAGCTATTGTCTCTAGGGCAAAGACCACAAACAGCGCTATTGCCCTGGAAGACCTGACAGGGATCCGGGAAAGGGTCAATCAACAGCCGCGCAACAAGGCCGAACGGCGCAGAACCAACAGTTGGGCGTTCTACCAACTACGCCAGTTTCTGGAATACAAGGCGAGGGTTGCAGGGGTTTCTCTGGTTCTTGTGCCGCCTGCCTACACGTCGCAGACCTGCCACAAGTGTTTGCATATCCATCCCGATCCTGCGCAATCCTACCGCAGTGGCAAGTCGTTCAAGTGTGGACACTGTGGATGGGAAGGGGATGCGGATTTGAATGGTGCGAATGTGATTGCGCTTTTGGGGGCTGTCGTAAACCGGCCTAGAGGTTCGGGCCTGTTTTGTTCTCTGGTAGAGCAGAACAGGCTCAGGGCTACTGAAAGCCCGCTCCGTACCGCTTAGCGGTCGGAGCCGGGTAGTTTACCTCCCACCATCCCTAGGGGGCTGGCGGCAACGAGCAAGAAATGGTGGCGATCCCTGGCCTCATCTCCCGAACAGGCTTGATAGCCTAGAGGAAGCGAGATGTGGATACCCATGTCAGATACTCCTGCGGTCTTGGTACAGCAACTTCAGAAGCGCTACGGATCCACAGTGGCCGTGGCGGATGTCTCCTTTCAGGTGGAACCCGGCCAGATCTACGGCATTCTCGGCCCCAATGGAGCGGGCAAGACCACCACTTTGCATTGCCTCTGCACCTTGCTCCGTCCCGATGCGGGCCGGATAGAGGTGTACGGGATCCCGGCCAGCGAAAACCCCAAAGCGGTACGAGAAAAACTGGGGTTTGTCGCCCAAGAGGTGGCCTTGGATAAGGTGCTGACCGGGCGAGAATTGTTGCAGTTGCAGGCCGATCTCCACCACCTGCCTCGCCCCTTGGCTCAAGAGCGAATCGTTGCCGTCCTGGAACTGCTGGGGCTGACCGACCGCGCCGACCAGCGCATCGGTACCTACTCCGGCGGGCTGCGCAAACGCTTGGATCTGGCGGCAGGACTGCTCCATCAACCCCAGGTGCTGGTCTTGGACGAGCCCACGGTGGGCCTGGACATTCCCAGTCGGCTGGCCATCTGGGATTTTTTGCGCCAACTCAAGAACACAGGGATCACAGTGGTGCTCAGCAGCCACTACCTGGAGGAGATCGACCTGCTGGCGGATCGGGTGGCCATCATCGACCGGGGCAAGGTGATTGCCGAGGGAACCCCCGAGGAGCTGAAAACCCGCGTCGGCGGCGAGCGCATCACCGTCAAGCTGCAGGAATTTGCCCCGGCGGAACTGGCCCAACGGGGTGCCCAACTGCTGGGATCCCTGCCCTTTGTCCAGAAGGTGGTGATCAACAGCGCCCAGGGCAACGCCCTGAACCTGGTGGTGCAGCGGAATGGAGAGGATCCCCTCAGCCAGATTCGCGCCCACTTGCAGGCTCATGGGCTAGAGGTGTTCAGCAGCACCCAGTCTCGTCCCAGCTTGGATGATGTGTATTTGGCGGCAACCGGGCAAACCCTCATGGATGCGGAGCTGGCCGCTGCCGAGGCCAATCTGGGCAAAAAGAAAAAGTAACTTCATCACCTCATGATCGAGCCCCATTGATCCCTGTACAAAGGCATATCGAGATATTTATTGGTTGTATTGGTTGATGGATTAGATACTGCATTCATTCATCACACATTCATTGATCACAACTCTACAGGAGCTTGGGTATGACCTCTGCCTCTTCCCCGGTTCAATCTAACCCGATCCCCCTTCTGACGGCTGACTTTTGGCAGGAGACCTTTGCCCTCACCCGCCGCTTGTTTATCCAACTGCAGCGTCGCCCCACAACCTTGCTGGCCGGCATTATCCAGCCGTTGCTCTGGCTGATTCTATTTGGAGCCTTGTTTCAGAATGCTCCTGCCGGCATTTTCGGGGCCGGACAAAACTACACCCAGTTTTTGGGGGCGGGAGTCATTGTGTTTACGGCTTTTGGTGGAGCCTTGAATGCCGGAGTGCCGGTGATTTTCGACCGAGAATTTGGCTTTTTGAACCGGTTGTTGGTGGCTCCCCTCACCTCTCGTTTTTCCATTGTTCTTGCTTCTAGCCTGTTTATCGTCAGCTTGGCGTTGCTGCAGACGGCAGTCATTGTGGGGGCAGACTACGCCCTTGGGGCCGGGATCCCCGACGGGCCAGGCTTGGCGGTGGTGGCCTTGATCGTGGGCCTGTTGGTCTTGGGCTTCACGGCCCTGAGCTTGGGCTTGGCCTTTGCCATGCCGGGGCACCAGCAATTGCTGGCTTTCATCTTTTTGGTCAACTTGCCCCTGATCTTTTCCAGCACGGCCTTGGCTCCCCTGAGCTTTATGCCCACCTGGCTGCGTTGGGTGGCCAGCCTCAACCCCCTCACTTTTGCCATCGAGCCCATCCGCCATGTTTACCGCAGCAGCCATTGGAGCTGGGCCGATGTGGTGCTGCAGGCTCCCTGGGGCGATCTCACCCTGGCGGGATCCCTGGGCCTTTTGACGGGGTTTGTGGGGGTGTCGGTTCTACTGGTGCAGGGGGTGTTGCGCAAAAGCTTGGCCTGAGCCTCTCTGCCCAGGCTGTGCCCCTCAAAGCCACTGGCGGGAAACGGACTTCTCCATAGCTGCCTGTGCCCGCTGCACCAGAGCCAGGGGGCTGTCCTGGGCTGGGGAAACGCTGAGAGAAGGAGTAAGGCTGCGAGCCTGCAGAGCCATGTGGAGCTGCAGTTCGGTTACGTACTCCCGCAGGCCAAAGTTAGACCCAGAAGAAGAAGGAGCCGCTGAAGAGGGGTGAGACACAGACATCACGGCAAAGAGTCCTTCGCGAAATGGCCACTGTTGCTCTGCTAAGGTATCACGCCCACCCCTTTTCCGAAGCTTCCAAAATGTTAGCTTTGATTAAGATTTGCAACCGTTTGGCCATGGTGGTGCTCAAGGATTGGCAGCGCTCCAAGTTGGATCCCAGCGACGATGCCCTCTTTTACAGCTATCCTCGCTTCGTGACTCATGTGGATTCTGGCTTCATCGGCCAGCTCACCGATCTATACCGCGAGCATTTGCGGCCCCAGACCCGCATTCTCGATCTAATGAGCAGTTGGGTCTCCCATTTGCCACCTGAGATGGAGTTTGCCCATGTGGAGGGGCATGGGATGAACCCTGAGGAACTGGCGGCCAACCCCCGGCTGGATCACTTCTTCATCCAAAACTTGAACCAAAACCCAAGTCTGCCCTTCCCTGATCAATCCTTCGACGCGGTGCTAAACACGGTCTCGGTGCAGTATCTGCAGCAGCCGGAGCAGGTGTTTGCCGAGGTGTATCGCATCCTAAAGCCCCAGGGCCTCTTCATCGTCAGCTTCTCCAATCGCATGTTTTTCCAGAAGGCGATCCAGGCTTGGCGGGACAACTCTGAGGCGGGGCGGGTGGAGTTGGTCAGGCGCTATTTTGAGTCGGTGCCAGGGTTTGCGGTGGTGAAAGTGATCCAGCGGCCTGCCCCTATGGGTTGGCTGGGCTTTTGGGCAGGCGGAGGCGGGGATCCCTTCTATGCCCTGATTGGACAGCGGACGGCGGGGTAGAATTCTCCAGCTTGCCTGTGGCGTGCAGGCGGGATCCTTGGAAATATCCAACAAGACTCCAGCATCCACCAGATCTTGCAGCTGTGTTATCCTCGCTACCCTCATAGGTCTGTCTTGTTCTCCGGTCTTTCTGACAGTTCTTCCCCACAAAACGGCGATCCTTCCCCCCTACCCATCTCAGCAATTGGGGAGGCGGGGCTGCTGCAGATCGTGCAGCGCTACTGTCCGGCCCAGGTGGTGGGGGATGATGCGGCGGTGTTGGCTGCTCCGGAGGGGCAGTTGGTGGTGACAACCGATGTGTTGGTGGAGGGAGTTCACTTCAGCGATCTGACGACCCCGGCCCATGCGGTGGGCTGGCGCGCGGTGGCCGCCAATCTATCGGATCTGGCCGCGATGGGATCCCGTCCGCAGGCGTTGGTGGTGGGTTTGGGCTTGCCGGGCTCCACACCGGTTGCTTGGGTGGAGGAGCTTTATCAAGGGATGCAAGCCTGTTGCGCCCGCTGGGAATGCCAACTGGTGGGAGGGGATCTGTGTCGGTCGCCGCATCGATTTGTGGCAATCACGGCCCTGGGATCGGTGCAGCCGGGGCGGGCCATTCAGCGCAGACGGGCTCAACCCGGCGATTGGCTGGTGGTAACAGGGCCCCACGGAGATGCGCGGGCAGGCTTGGAGCTGCTTCTCCATCCTGAACAGGGATCCTCAGCCACGGCAGCCGAGCGCGAGCAGTTGATCAGGGCTCACCAATACCCACGCCCGCGACTGGATCTGTTGCCCCTCTTAGAAGGGATCCCGGATCCCTTGCGCATTGCCGGTATGGATACCAGCGATGGTTTGGCAGATGCCCTGGTGCAGGTGTGTCAGGCCAGTGGGGTGGAGGCAAGGATTGCCGTGGAGCGGATCCCGATTTCAGAAGCTTTGCGGCAGGCTTTTCCGGCCCAAGCCTGGGAGTGGGCGCTTTATGGGGGCGAAGATTTTGAGCTGCTCCTCAGTGCCGAGGTGTCGGTGGCCAAGCATCTGTTGGAAGAATTGCCAGGGGCCGTTTGGATTGGAGAAGTGACAGGCTGGGATCCGCAGGGAACCGTCTGGCTGAAGGACGGGCAGGCCCTCAGCCGTCAACAAGCCTTCCAGCATTTCTGAGAGAAGTTGTGCTGCAGGATGGCCACCCAAACTGCCAACAGTTGAAAACAAATCGACTTGTGGGAGAAAACAAGCCCTAGGAAGGATTCGATAACCTATGAAGTGGAGAGAAGCTGAGACAAGGAAGCAAATTGACTTGGAATAGCTTCAGGCAACTGCTCAGAACTCGGCAGAACTTGGAGAAGCATTGGAGACTCTACTCATGAAAGCTATCCTAACAGCAGCCATTCTTGGCCTGGCCGGGATCCCTGCGTTGGCCCCCTTGCCCAGTTCGGCTCAGCCGCTTTTTGAATTGGGTGCCTACCGCCTTGAGCAGGGGACGATTATCCCGGTCGGCAGCCTGAGTAGCGAAGGGCCGCAATACTTTTATCCCGACACCGTCTATCCCCTGGAAGTGGCCGTTACTCAGAACATTTTTGACAGCCAGGGGCGCTTGGTGATCCCGGCGGGTAGCCGCATTTTTGGACAGATGGAACCTGCACCGGGCGGATCCCGCTTTGTCGGCACTTCCATTGTTCTCGGCGGTCGTACCTACAGCCTGCGGGCTTCCTCCAACATCCTCCACGACGAAAAGGATCCCCGTCAGTATTCGGCTGAGGCCATCGCTCAGGATGCAGCCATTGGGGCAGCCGCGGGAGCCATTTTGGGGGCCATCACGGGCAGAGTCTCGGTGGGCAATGTCTTAGGAGGCGCCGTGACCGGAGTGGTGGTGGGCAATGTTACCGCTCCCCAGGTGGTGGTGCTGCGCCCCGGCCAATCTTTCAATCTGACCTTGGAAGCTCCGCTGACGCTGTGAGGTTCCATTTGGAGGTGTTGATGGTCGGCGACTTGTGATTCACTGGGGATCAAGTTGCCGATCCCTGTTTTCATTTCATGGCTACTGAATCTAAGCCCACTCCCCCCCTCTCCTCCACCGAGCACAGGTTTACGGCTGGAGAGGAGAGCTTTACCTACAGAGCGCTGGCCGGTTGGCAGACCCTTTTTCAGCGGGAAAAACCGGTGGCCGAGATCTTTCACGTCGCCTATCTGAAGCAAGACTCTGCTGCCCAGCACCGCCCTCTCACTTTTGTGTTCAACGGTGGGCCTGGGGCAGCCTCTGCCTACCTGCACATGGGAGCGCTGGGGCCCAAACGGATTGGCTTCGGGCCCAATGGCAGTTTGCCCCCCTCCCCGGTGCGGCTGGTGGACAATGCCGAAAGTTGGTTGCCCTTTTCCGACCTGGTCTTTGTCGATCCGGTGGGGACGGGGTTCAGCCGCGCCCTGCCCAAGGATTCTCAAGACCCCAAAGATTCCCGGGAGAAATCCGATCCGGCATCCAAGCCCCCTCAGCCGGATGCTAAGGTGGAGGAGCCTCCTAAGGAATCGCCCTTCTGGGATGTGGAGCGGGATTTGCAATCCTTGGGAGAATTCATTCAGGGCTTTCTTTCCCGATACAAACGCTGGCTCTCCCCCATTTTCATTGCCGGCGAGAGTTACGGTGGGTTTCGGGTGGCGCGGCTGGCCAAGGAGCTGCAATCCAAGTTTGGCGTGGGCCTGTCGGGGGCCATTCTCATCTCGCCTGCGATTGAGTTTGGGTTGCTGGAGACCAACGATTACAACCTCAGCACCTGGGCAGCCCTTTTCCCTTCCTATGTGGCCACAGCAGCCCATCATGGACGGTGTGGCTGGGGGGAGGATTTGCAGATCCTGCTGCCCAAAGCAGAACACTTTGCCCGACAACGTCTGCTGCCCCTCTTGGCCATGGGGGAGGCAATGCCAGAGGCAGAACGGCAAGCGGTGTATCAGGAAATGGCAGCAGGGATCGGCCTATCTCCAGAATATGTAGCCCACAAAGGCGGGCGGATCGATATCGCCAGTTTTGCCCGCGAGCTGTTGCGGTCGCAGCGACTGGTGCTGGGGCTCTACGATGCTTCTGTAACCACGGTGGATCCCTTTCCGGATCGGCCTACCTTCGAGGGATCCGATCCCACCTTGGATGGGATCGATCGCCTGTTCACGGCAGCCATCAACAGCCACTTGCGAGAGACCTTGCAGGTGGAAACGGAGTTGACCTATCACCTACTGAACCTGGAGGTGTTCAAGTCCTGGCGGTTCACCCCAAAAGGAGAGTTTAAGCAAGGATTCATCGGGGCAATGGACGAGCTGCGCAGCAGCATGGCCCTCAACCCCCACATGCGGGTGAGCATTCATCATGGCTTTTACGACCTGGTCACGCCCTACTTTGCCTCGAATCACCTGGTGGATTTGATGAAGTTGGATCCGCGGTTGAAGGCCAACCTCACCCTACGTCATTATCGCGGCGGACACATGTTCTACACCTGGGATCTCTCGCGGTTGGAGTGGTTTACAGAAATGCGTGAGTTTTACTCGAAAACAGCTTCCAGCTCAGCTTACTAGCGCAGGAGCCCCGCACTGTACCCGTAGGGTCAGTGCCGGGAGGAATGCGCTTTGATGAAGTACAATGAACTTATGAGCCAAATCCTGAGCATCTCCTGCAAGCTCAAGGTGTCCCAGTCGCAAGCCGCTAAATTGGACGCGACGATGGATGCCTTTGTGCAGGCACTGAACTGGGTCAACCAGAACACGCCGGAGAAGATCGTCAACGCGGTTAAACTGCAATCCCTTTGCTACTACGAGATTCGCGCCCGATTCGGCTTGTCTAGCAACTTGGCCCAACAGGTCTGCAGGCGGGTGGCCGGCGCCCGCAAAGTGGCGAGACAGCGCAACCGTCCAGTTAAAGAGTTCAAGCGTAGGTTCGCTACCTACGACGCTCGTATCTTCTCGTTCCGCGAGAAAGACTGGACGGTGTCGCTGACCACGGTGGAAGGGAGAGAACGCTTTGAGCTAGCCATTGGTAACTACCAGAGGGGAATGCTGGCTGGCTCTAACCCCAAATCGGCCACCCTAGTCCAGCGGAAGGATGGCTCCTACTACATCCAGATTTGCGTAGAGGAAAAAACACCCAAACAACAAGATACCGACAAGGTGATCGGGGTGGATTTGGGCAGGACGGATATTGCTCATACATCGGAAGGAGATCACTGGAATGGACAGCAGTTGAGCAGAGTCCGAGACCACTACTCCCGGTTGAGGGCGGTACTCCAACGCAAAGCCAGTAAGGGCACACGCAGTTCGCGGCGCAGATGCAGAGAACTGTTGCAACGGCTGTCTGGCAAGGAGAGGCGCTTTCAGGCGTGGGTCAATCATCGCATCTCCAAAGCTATTGTCTCTAGGGCAAAAGCTACCAACAGCGCTATTGCTCTGGAAGACCTGACAGGGATCCGGGAAAGGGTCAATCAACAACCCCGCAGCAAAACCGAAAGGCGCAGGGCCAACAGTTGGGCGTTCTACCAGCTACGCCAGTTTCTGGAATACAAGGCGAGGGTTGCAGGGGTTTCTCTGGTTCTTGTGCCGCCTGCCTACACGTCGCAGACCTGTCACAAGTGTTTGCATATCCATCCCGATCCTGCGCAGTCCTACCGCAGTGGCAAGTCGTTCAAGTGTGGGCACTGTGGATGGGGAGGAGATGCGGATTTGAATGGTGCGAATGTGATTGCGCTCTTGGGGGCTGCCGTAAACCAGCCTAGAGGTTCGGGCCTGTTTTGTTCTCTGGTAGAGCAGAGCAGGCTCAGGGCTACTGAAAGCCCGCTCCGTACCGCTTAGCGGTCGGAGTCGGGTAGTTTACAGTCATAACATACTCGCCGGGCGAGGATTCTGGTTCCTGGTTTTGCAGCAGCACTTATAGTCAATTCAAATGGCAATGAGACACTAGCCGGTGCAATAGCTCCGCTAGAAAGTTCCTCTATAGCGTGCATCTTGCCCTCTTGAAATTTAGGCCAGGACAGTGGCCCACACCCAAAACGTTGCATGCACAGGGCCATAGGGCTTTTCTCAGTAGCTCAAACGACCCTACTCCCTACAACCAGTCGCGTAGCTCTGAGCTGGGGATCTCACGGCGCTCCCCGGTAACCGTGAGAAAAATCGTGAGAAAAATAATGAGCGGTTTTGATTCCTGTCTTTCCCTCTTCTTGAGAGAGAGAACTCAGATGGGATCCCTGTGGGCTAAGGGGCTTGTTGTTGACTTTGAACAGGAGGGATCCGGCGCAAATTCAAAAGCACCATTGCGCTGAGGGGGCGCGTGTTGGCCAGTAGCCCCACGATCAGCAGCAGCCAACTGTTCAAGGCAGTATTGGCCAGCAGCCAGCCCATCAACAGAGCCGATCCTGCCCCTTCGGCAACTGCCGCCAAGAGCCAAGCCCGGCCACCTTTCCAGCCCTGAGACCACAAGGCCCATTGCAGCCCACCGACGCCAACCCCCACCAGCAAACCGCGCAGCGCATCTCCCATTGCCTGCAAGACATTTTGGAGCCAGGGATCCGTCGGGTTAAAAGCAGAGGTTGCTACCCCCACCTGGGGAGCGAGGAAATCCGCCGCCGCCCAGCCCAAAGCCGTGGCCAGCAAAGTTGCAGCCACCCATCCCACCGAAACCTGCCGCCGCAACACCAGCCACTGCAGCAGCCCCATCAGCAAGCCAAGGCCGGCTCCAGCCACCGCTTCTTGTAGTGATCCCAAAGCCGCCAGCAGAGGCGCTGATGCCCCCAGCCCCAGGTAGCCGATCCCAGCCGCCCCCAAATTGGCCAAGAGCCAACTCAACGCCGACCCTTTGCCCAGGCGGGGTGCATTCAGGGGTGCATCCAACAGATGAGAGCCGGACTTGCTGTTGACATGTTCCTGCCCAACCTTCTGTTCCACCTCGCGCAGTCCCTGTTCCGCTGAAGGGTTACCCGGTTCCAGCCGCAGCACCCCTTGATAGTCCATCTGGGCAAGGCCCCAATGCCCCTGTCGTTGGTGGGCCAGACCGCGGTAGAGATAGTAGCGGGCTTCGTTGGGGGCGCTCTGGATCAGCTCATTGAGCAGATGGACGGCCATCTTGTACTCGCCTGCCTCGATCAGCCTTACCGCCCGTTGTAGCTTTTCTTCCTCGTCTGGGGCGGCTCGACCCATCGGCTGTTGGGAAGTCGGCTGGCCAAATCCGGTCGGGATCCGCTGGGGACGAACACCTTGAGGTGAACGAGAGGAATTTGAGGGGACGAACGGGGCAGGAGGGGCAACCTTGTTTCCATAGACAGCCTGTAGCTGCTGGCCGAGCACTTCCATGTTGGCCGGGCGGAGGGCAGGGTCTTTCTCTAGGCACTGGAGGATGACCCTCTCCAGAGCAGCGGGGATGGGGTGGGCTAGCTTGTGGTCTTGGAAGGGGCGGGGCTTTTGAAAGTTGTGGACGTGGTACCAGCCCTGCAAGGTGTCGGTATCCGGCTCGAAGGGCAACGCACCGGTTAACAGCTCGTACAGCACCACCCCCAGGGAATAGATGTCGGAGCGGCCATCCAGCTTTTCTCCGCGCATTTGCTCCGGCGAGGCGTAGACCATCGTGCCCAAAAAATAGCCCGTTTGCGTCAGGCCACGAGAGGTCTCCCCCATGAGCTTGGAAATGCCAAAGTCCAGGATCTTGACCCGCTCTTTCCCATCGGGCCCTTTCTGCACAAAGATATTGCTGGGCTTGATGTCGCGGTGGATGACGCCGCGAATGGAGTGTTTGCCCAGATCCATCTGAAAGTTGTGGGCGTGGTGCAGGGCAGAGCAAATTTGCAGAGCCAAGTTCACCACTCGCTCTGGGTGCAAGGGGCCTTCCCGAGCCAGCACATAGTCCAACCCCTGGCCGCTGTAGGGTTTGGCATTCAGGTACTCCATCACCAGATAGGGCTGGTTTTGGTACAGGCCGTAAGAGCGCACCTGCACGATGTTGGGGTGCTCGCCCAACAGAGCGCTGACCCTGGCCTCATCCATGAAGCGTTGCTGCAGTTGCTGGTAGTACTCTGGGCCCATGTCCGGGGGCGGCGGGCGCAACAACTTGACGGCCACCAGCTCTTCATTGAGCTGGGTATCCACCGCCTCGAACACATTGCCGTAGCCACCCTCGCTGATGTGGCGGGTCAGCCGGTAGCGGTTGCCAATCAGTTGTCCAATCAGGCGCTGGTTCATGGAGGAGGGCGGCCAGCTGAGGAGTTTACCTATGATTTGATTCTATTCAGCTTATGGGCCTAGAACCTGCTTGTGAGGGATCCGCTGCCATTGCGACCCCTTTTCCACCCCAAAAGCCAGGGATCCCGCTAGGATTGGGGCATGAGTGCTCCTTCTGCAACTGCTGCTCTATCCCCTTTCTGGCTGGAGGTTACCGAGTTTGCCTTGCAGGCTACGGCCAGCGTGGGATCCCAGCTCTTGGCAGACTTTGGCCAGGCCCACCCTACGGTTCGCGCCAGCGGGACGGAGTCCTTAAAAGCCGACGGCAGCTTGGTAACCTCTTCTGACCAGTGGGCAGATCGCGCTTTTCAAGGGGCCATTGCCGCTGCCTACCCCGATCACGGTTACCTGAGCGAGGAGTCCAACCACATTTTTCCCGAGAAGGAGTGGTGTTGGGTAGTGGATCCTTTGGATGGCACCACCAATTTTGCCCGTGGGATCCCCATTTGGGGCAGCTCCTTGGCTTTGCTGCATTGGGGCGTGCCGGTGTTTGGCTGTGTCCATCTGCCGCCCATCCGCCAGACTTTTTACGGTTATTGGCCTCGGTTTCCTGGGGATGCAGCAGCAGGAGCTTTTCTCACCCGCCACGACCGGGATCCCGCCTGTCCCCAGCCAATCCGTCCTAGCACCGCCTCACCCGGCCCCAACCAATTGTTCAATTTCTGTTCCCGCAGCAGCCATTGGATTAGCCCGCAATTCCCTTGCAAAGCGCGGATGTTGGGGGGCGCTGCCTACAACCTGCTGGCGGTGGCCGGTGGCAGCCTTTTGGGGGCGGTAGAACGCTCGCCCAAGATCTGGGATGTGGCGGCAGTGTGGGCCATTGTCAAGGGGGCCGGCGCCGTTTGGGAACCCCTGAGCTGTGCCGATCCGGATCCCGGCCAGCCTCTCATTCCCGGCAAGGATTATGGCCGACTCACTTACCCCGCCCTGGTGGCAGCTCAAGCCGAGTGGATCCCCTTATTTCGCGCCTTCATCGCTCTGTAGCTTTCGTAAACGGCCTGCACGTTGTACCAGTTGAGGAAAAAAATCCGGCACAGCTCCAAGGCCAACTGCGAGCGGCCATGCCGGATCAACCAGCGCAGCAGCGGTTCCACCCGCTTCTCGTTCAGCCAGCCCCCCAGGGATAAAAGGCCCCACAGGAATTGGTGCAGGGGCGTCAGTTGGATCATCAGGCGCACGGCCCAGGTGGGGTGTTTTTGGTAAAAGAGAATACCCATGCGGCCCCGCTGCCGTTCCCGCTCAATCAATCCTGGGATCTGCTGCAGCTCAAAGGGCGGATGCCAGTGGTAGCCGGTGGCCTGGGGGCACTTGACCAGGCGCAGGCCCAAACGTTTTAGCCGCACCCCCAGCTCCAGGTCTTCCCAGCCGTAGAGGTGAAACCGCTCGTCAAAGGGGCCGGCGGGGGTTTCGCAGGCCAGCTCCAACCAATGGCGGGCAATGGCCACGTTGCCGGTGGCGAAAAAGGCTGCCGAAAAATCGGTGGGCTTGAAGGGTTCGGAGCGGGGATCCTGAAAATTGCTCGTGTTGATCACCCGCCCGTAGGTGAAGACCTTGGCCTCGTGGGGGGAGCGGGGATCCCCTGTAACGCCGTGCCGCCGCAGCATCTGGGCGTGGCTGGCCAAGAAGTGATCCACCACCACCAGGTCGCTGTCGATAAAGACGATGAGGGATCCCTGGGCGTGGCGAAACCCCAGGTTGCGGGCAGCGGCGGGGCCGCGGTGCTCCTGCTGCAACAGTTTCCACTGGGGCAAGCCAACGGGGTTGTTCTGCAGCCATTCCACTGTGCCATCGGTGGAGCCATCGTCCACCACCACCACCTCGTAGCCCTCGTAGGGGCCGGGCTGCTGCTGCGCCAGGGCCCGCAGACACTGCTCCAAAATGGGACGGCGGTTGTAGGTGGGAATGATGACGCTGATGTACACCGGGGATCCCTGGAGATGGCCGTGCAACCTTAGAGCAAAAGTTGAGCAAAACGCTTCAGGGAGGAGGGGTTCGCGCTGCCTGTTAGGCTAGAGGGCTTTTAGGAGCATGACTCTAGTCAATAATAAGCTCAACTATACTGAAAATAATGTATAATATGTTCATTACGGATTACTACCAGTTGATCTTTCTGTTTACTTTCGAGTCTGCCAACATGGTAGCCAAAGCAAAGCAGAAAATTGGTAGTAAGACGACACGGAAACTGCGCTTTGGGTATTCTACTCAAAGCTTTGCGGGATACCGCCATTCTGTTTGGACTCCGTCCCGCTAACGCGAATGGAAACAAACAGAATGCTATCGCTGCATAGTTGAACAGTGATGTTCAGCAGTGTTCAGTGTAAATGTATCAGCTCTGCCGACTGGCGCACCGTCTCGAAAAAGTAATGGACATTGGCCTCTGGAGTGCTTGGGTGAATGCCGTGGCCCAGGTTCATGATATGCCCACGGGATCCGGCTTTTCGAATCACCTCTAGGGTGCGCTGCCGGATGAACTCCGGGGATCCCAGCAACACCATCGGATCCAGATTGCCCTGCACCGCTAGGGATCCCAGGCGAGCCCTGGCCTCTGCCATGTCGCTCATCCAATCGAGGCTGAACACGTCGATGCCGGCTTTGCCCACCCGCTCCAGCAAAGCGGCGCTGCCGTTGATGTAGAGGATCAGCGGCACCTGCGGATAGCGAGCTTTCACCTGATCCACAATTTGCTTTTGGTAGGGCAAGGCCCAACACTCGTAATCGACTGGGCTGAGCTGTCCGGCCCAAGTATCGAACAACTGCACCACCTGGGCACCGCCCTCGATCTGGTAGATCACGTAGCGGGCAATGCTGTCGGCCAGCTTGCTCAGCAACTGATGCAGCAATGGCGGCTGCGCGAAGGCCAAGCTCTTGATGTGGGCGTAATCTTTGGAGCTGCGCCCTTCCACAGCATAGCAGGCCAGAGTCCAGGGGGAGCCGACAAACCCCAGCAGCGTTGCTTTCCCTTCCACCTCGCGGCGCAGGGTGCTGAGAATGGTCTTGATAAAGGGCAGACTTTCTTCCGGTTCCAGGAGGCGGATGCGTTCAATTTGGGCTTGCGAACGAATCGGCGGGTCGATGATCGGCCCCTGATGCTCCACCAGCTCAAAGGGGATGCCCATGCCCTCAAGGGGGGTGAGGATATCGCTGAACAGGATCACTCCATCAGGGGCAAAGGCCCGAAACGGTTGCAACGAGATCTCGACGGCCAGCTCCGGGATCTCGCAACGCTGCTTAAAGGTGTACTTGCTTTGCAGCTCGCGGTAGGCCGCCATGTAGCGACCCGCCTGGCGCATCATCCAAACTGGAGGGCGATCCAGCACTTCCCCTCGGGCCGCCCGCAGCAAACGGTCACCCAAGTGCTCCGCACCGCTGGCGGTGGAGGAGGTGGCGCTGAGCTGAACAGGCGAGTGGGACATAGGAGGGCAATCCGGCTAAAGATCCTTATGAATCCTGACATTGTGGCGACAGCAACCGCAAGTTGGCGGCTCAGGATCCCTGCAGTTTCTTCATCGGCTGCAACTTGCTGTTACTTCTTACCCTTTTGGCCTCTGGGCTGGGATCCCCAATTAAAGTGGACATGAGATAATGACACCTGACAAGTCTGTTGAAGAACGGCTCGACAAGGATCCCCCCATTGCCGAGTTGAGAGGAAACCCCGCTTGGTTGCCCAAACCTTTAACCTGAAAGCCTACCTGAGCCAGCGTCAGCAACAGGTGGAAGAAGCTCTCTCTGCAGCTTTGGTTCCCGCCTATCCGGAGCGCATTTACGAGGCGATGCGCTACAGCCTATTGGCAGGGGGGAAGCGCCTCAGGCCCATCCTCTGTCTGGCTGCTTGCGAGTTGGCCGGCGGCACTGTGGAGCAGGCTCTGCCTACCGCCTGTGCCCTGGAAATGATCCACACCATGTCGCTCATCCATGACGACTTGCCGGCCATGGACAATGACGACTTTCGCCGCGGCAAACCCACCAACCACAAGGTGTTCGGCGAAGACATTGCCATCTTGGCAGGAGATGCCCTGCTGGCCTTTGCCTTTGAGCACATTGCCAGCCAAACTCAGGGGGTACCGCCGCAGTTGGTGTTACAGGTGATCGCCCGCATTGGCCATGCTGTGGCTGCAACCGGTTTGGTGGGGGGACAGGTGGTGGATCTGGAGTCGGAGGGCAAGGCCATTTCCCTGGAAACTCTGGAGTACATTCACAGCCACAAAACCGGCGCTCTATTGGAAGTCTCGGTGGTTTCGGGAGGGATCCTGGCGGGGGGAGATGAGGAGCTGCTGGCCCACCTGAGCCGCTACGCCCGCGATATTGGCTTGGCCTTTCAGATTGTGGACGACATTTTGGACATCACCGCCACCAGCGAGCAACTGGGCAAAACGGCAGGCAAGGATCAAGCTGCCGCCAAAGCCACCTATCCCAGCTTGTTGGGCCTAGAGGCCTCCCGGCAAAAAGCCGAGGAGCTGATTCAATCGGCCAAGGAAACGTTGCGCCCCTACGGACCGCGGGCAGAACCGCTGCTGGCTCTGGCGGACTTCATCACTCGCCGTCAGCATTAGGGCAGGACAAGAGGACAAGTTAGATGGGATCCCTGGAGACCCTGCTCGCATTCCTGTGCTGGAGAGCCGTATGCTGCAACAGTTGATGGCCAATCATGTCCTCTGGGTTGCTTTGCTGGCCAGTGTGTTGGCCCAAGCCATCAAGCTGATCCTTTCCTATGTGCGGTCAGGCAAGGTTAACCTGCGAGTCTTGGTGGAAACCGGGGGAATGCCCAGCTCCCACGCAGCGTTGGTGACGGCTTTGTCCGTTGGGGTGGGGATGCAGGAAGGCTGGGACAGCCTGCTGTTTGCCGCGACGGTGGTTTTCGCATTGGTGGTGATGTACGATGCCGCGGGGATCCGCCAAGCCGCTGGAAAACAGGCGCGGGTGCTGAATCGCCTCCTGGAAGAATGGTTTGAAGAAAAGGGCGCCGACCGTTTTCCAGAACCCTACCTGAAAGAATTGCTGGGGCACACTCCCGTTCAGGTCATGGCCGGCGCGGCTTTGGGGGCAGCCTGTATTACATTGTCGTTTGCCCTGGGAGTAAACTGAGAGCCATTGGGGCATGCTAAGGCAGAAGTACCGCGGGGTGGTCATGGCTTCCAGTTCTCAACCTCGTCCGATCCAACGTTGCCCTTCCTGTGGCAAGCCGATCCCAGCCTACCGGTTCAAGTCTCCCTACTGCGACCACTGCGGTTGGCGGGCGGCCCCGGCAGCGCAAGCCCCTCAAAAAGGCGGATCCCTGGGCCAGAAAATCGCAGCTCAGGTAAACGGGATCGGATCCCAAGGTCAACGCCTCAAGGTGCCCCCTCTGCTACAGCCGCTGCTGAACTTCAACTTTTACCTCTATCTGCTCTGGGGGATCAGCCCTCTGTTTCCGCTGGTGGTGGATCGACCCCTGCTGGCCGAATCCAACTATCTGCTCCTAATCCCGCTTTTGTTGAGCTGGGGGCTGCTTTATTTGGCGGTGCGAGATCTGCCGCTGCCGGACAATTTGCGGCTGCCGCGCCTGTTGTTGGATGTATCGTTCATCCTGCTGCCCTTCTTCCAGAAAATTAATGTGTCCAAAGCCCCCAACCGACCCTATTGGAATGCTCTGCTGATTTGGGTGATCGGGATCCTGCTGCTTGCCGCTTTGCGGCTTTGGAGCTTTAGCCTGCTCCTGACGGCGGTGACCTTGCTGTTGACCAGCTTTTGCACGCTGCTGTTCTAACCGAGATCCTTGCAAAGAACCTTAATATTTAATATTTAACATTTCATGAGCATTCCTGCTGCCCGTCAACGCTTTGCCCTTGAAATCCAATCGGAGCCCATCGATCTGGGTCGGGCGGCCCTCTGGATTGCCCAAGAAGCCTATCCCGATCTGGAGGTGGAAGAGTATGTGGCCGCTCTGGATGAGATGGCCGCAGAGGTGCAAGAGCGCCTTCCCCCGGAGCGTTATCCCCTGCGGGTCATCAAGATCTTGAATCACTATCTCTTTGAGGATCTGGGCTTTCGTGGCAATCGCGAAGATTATTACGACCCACGCAACAGCTTTTTGAACGAAGTGATCGATCGGCGCACCGGGATCCCGATTACGCTGTCGCTGATCTATCTAGAGCTGGCGCGGCGGATCGATTTTCCCATGGCAGGAGTGGGCATGCCCGGCCACTTTTTAATCCGGCCCCTGTTTGCAGGCGCCGAGATTTTTGTGGATCCCTTTCAGCAGGGGGAGATTTTATTTCCAGAAGATTGTCAAGAGCTTTTGTCGCAAATCTACGGGCCTGGGATCCCTTTCCAAGAACACCACCTACGCCCCACCCCTCCCCGCCTGATCTTGGTACGCTTGCTCAACAACCTCAAGCAAATTTATCTGAGCCGCGCCGAACTGGAACCCGCTTTGGCAGCAGCGGAACGGATCTTGTTGTTGATCCCTGAATCCTTGCCCCACCTAAGGGATCGCGGGCTGTTGTATTATCAGTTGGGCCGTTGGCAGCAAGCCTGCCAGGATCTCAAGCGCTACTTAAAACAGGCGCCTTTCCACCCCGAGATCAATCGCTCTGATGAGCATTTAATCCGGGAAATTGTCGAGAGATTGGAATCTCATCCCGACTCATGATAGGAGCATGCACAATTGCTCTCAGTTGTGCGTTGTGTAAGTGTGTAAGTTTTGAGCAAGATCTGCCGTCGTTTGCAAGCAAGGCTAGGTTTCTAGCAGGGATCGGAAGCAGCCCTTACCTCTTGGCGCAAAATGGCTTCTACCAACTCATCCAGAGCCTCTAGATCAGATGGATCATAGTTTCTTTCCCAGAGGATTTGGTTAATGTTGGACTCCTGCTGCAGAGTTAAAACCGAAGATTGTAAAACCTCATCGATGATCTGGCGAATGCTCATCTTAACCTCGCAATCGTGAGAAGAATTGATGGCTTTGGCTCATAAGCCTAGAATGCTGGAAACGCTCTGCGATAGCCATCGTGAGGATCACGTATTTTGACATCAGAATCTGGGGCGACTCATCCAAACCCTTTCGGGGAAATCGCCAATAGTACTTTTACGGACTTGAGCTATGGATGGCGCTGAAGTCTGCGAACTTCTCAGGATCTTCTGAGACAGACCTGCTCCCCATTGAGGGCAGCTTGGGCCTCATCGTCTGTTGCGAAGGCGGTGCGAATGATGCGCTCACCGGGATGGCGATCCCCTGCCGAAAGGCCGAGATCCCGCACCACAAATGAGCGCTGGATCCAGCGGTCGAAGCCATCGTAGCGGGGAGAGAAGGCAGTCCGTCCGTGGACGGTGCGGCGGTTGTCAATACAGAGCAGATCCCCTGTTTCCAGCTTGATGCCTCGGTAGACAGCGTGGATTCCCTTCCTCAGGGCTTCTAGAGCCAGACTGGCTTCGGGGGTGAGCCCCACCATCAGGTCTTCGTCGTAGTTCCAGAAGGGATCCTCTCGACGGCCATACAACACCGGCAAAATGGGGCCATTGATCAGGGCTTGCCGGTTGCCGAAGGAGTAGTCGATGCCGGTGCGATACAGGGGTTCAAACAGCAGCTCTCGATCGCGCTCTCCCAGCAAAGGCAGGACATGGCGGATGCTGGCGTAGGTGGTTTCCGCCACACGATCATGGTCGGGGCGCAGGCAAAACAGCAGCAAAAACTCCGGTGAGTGGGGATGAAAAACCGTCTCGCGGTGAAACTGTAGCCGAGTGCGGGATCCCTCGGAAGATTGCACCTCTTCGCTGTCGGGAGTAGGCACC
This sequence comes from Thermostichus sp. OS-CIW-29, assembly GCF_054058195.1. NCBI lineage: Bacteria > Bacillati > Cyanobacteriota > Cyanophyceae > Thermostichales > Thermostichaceae > Thermostichus > Thermostichus sp. OS-CIW-29. The sequence continues at coordinate 76,314 of NZ_JBSSAB010000003.1, read as the reverse complement.
AAGTTTTGAAACAGATCCCCGTTTTTTTCTTGGATGTAGGAGACCAAATGCCCCAAGCGGCTGCCGATCATCGCCAAGCAGCGTTCGCTGACAAAAGTGGTTTTCTCCTCAGAGCGCTGCGCCAGAGCCGGTGTGCGGGTATGGTCTAGTCCGGGATCCACGGGCAAGCCCCGCAGCAGCAGGATCCCTTCCGAATTGGAATACAACTGAAACTCCAGCAAGGCCCGCCGCAGATAACGGGGCAGCTCATCTGCCCGCATCTCGCAGTCCAGGAGAAATTCCTCTGTTTCCCGGTAGGGATCGGGCCCAGGTGCCAAAAACAGGTTTATCGTCTTTTCATCAAAGTCCCGACAATCGATCAGCAGGCATCCTTTTGCAAGCTGTGAAGTCTTCATCACGATCCCTCACCACCCACTGCCCTAGTCATAGCAGCCACAGCAACTTTTGGGCAGGGATCCTACACTCAAAACCCAATCTCGGCGAGTGTAGCGCACTACCCTTCGGTGCTAGAACCTCAGTCTGAGGCGGGGCAGAGTTTTGCCTGCTGCATCAGAAGTTAACTGGGGATCCCCATGTCTGGGCAAGATGTCCATTAGGATGAGTTCCAGGGGCTGGCCAGCGCAGGGAACCGGCGTGAGGTGGGCAAGTGGGATCTGCCGGGTTGTGGGAAAAGCTCCAACAAAATCGCAGGCGAGGTTGCAACACCATGGCACCAACTTGGCAAACCGATGGGCATACTTGGTTCCTTCTGCCCCCTCAACCCCGCGCCGTCGTTCACTTTCTGGGTGGAGCTTTTGTGGGAGCTGCCCCGCAAGTGTTCTACAGCCGCCTGCTGGAAGAACTGGCCCGTATGGGCATGGCCGTTGTTGCCACCCCCTACACCACCGATATCGATCACGCCCAACTGGCGCTCAACGCAGCCCAATCTTTGCACAGAAGCCTGCAAAGCAAGGGTTTGCTGGAGTTGCCTCTGTTTGGCTTGGGTCATAGCCTGGGCTGTAAGTTGCAGATCCTCTCTTGTCTAGCCGTTCCTTCTCTGGGATCCCGTCGGCGAGGCAATATTTTTCTGGCCTACAGCAATGCCGGGTTGGATCGGGCTTTGCCATTGCTGCGGCTGTTGACCCAAGCTTGGCCTCAACAACAGCTCGCCGATCTGTGGCGGATGTGGATGGGATCCTCCTCGCCGCCTGTGAACCTGTGGTTGGAGTTCGAGCCTTCCCCGACAGAAACCAACCGCTTAATTGAGGAGCAGTATCCGGTTAGAAACAACCTGCTTGTGGAATTTCGACAGGATGATATTGACGACATTCCTCTGCTCTACCAGCAGCTTTGCCGCAAGTATCAAGGCCACACCGAGTGGCAGCATCTCGAGGGGGATCACCTCACTCCACTGGGTTTTAGCTATCCTTTCCAAGTCGGGGAGGAGTTCAGCCCCATCGATGCTTTTGGACAGTTGATCTACCAGAACCTACTGGCCCCCAACCACCAAATGATCCGAAGCATCCGAGCCTGGCTGGCAACCCAATTGGCCCATTGACATTCTTCCCACGGCTCAAGTCAACGGATTTTTTCACAGCTTGCAGGATTTCTCCCGCTCACTGTTGGCAAGCGGGCGGCAGGTCTTGCTACTCCATCCTTGCGGATGCAGGAGGATGCCATAACCCCAGATACTTTGGCCTTCCATTTCAAACTAGATTGAAACACTCCCTAAGCGTTCTCCGCTGCCGCCCTACCCCCAGCAAGAGAGGGGAGCTAGATGGAAATGTTTCATTCCGGCTTAAAACGACTATAAAAGCTGCGTCACAACCTCGCTAGCGGAGCTACTGCATTGGTGTAGCTCATGACCGCCCATTTACTGATCAAGCCAGCTCAAATCGGAGAGCAGATCTTGAGAGTAGGAAGAGGGGGACTGCGCTTGCAGATGAAACAACATCTGAAGGGTATCGCTCATCAGAAAGTAACAGGTCAAGACGCCGCCGGCAGCCACAGCCACCAGTGTCCCTGCCAACATGCGCGAGAACTCCTGACTCTGAAAAGCCTGCTCCATCAAGCGCAGCGCCCAGAATCCCAGGAGGACAACAATGGCAAGGATGATCAACATATCGTAATTTATTGTAACAAGCCTGCTGCTCAACGGCCATTGACAGAATTGAATAAGAACATAAGGACTCCCCTTGTCCCTCATGCTCCATGACTCTGAGTCAGTGTACAGAAGGGCTTGGCGTGCCTGGATTTGCAGCCCTTTTCGGTTGCCCTTGCTGCAGGCCATGAGCACAAAAGGGATCCCACCAGCGAAGATTGCAGGTTGGGCCGGCGTTCAAGCGGGCTACAGCCGACGCCCGTTATCGGAAATGCGGGTGGATCAGGAGCTGATGTGGCTGATTCAGGTAGGGCTGTTGCGGCGGGAAGTGGATGGGCAGGGGATCACGGATCGGTATCGTCTGGCACCTCTGGGTCGGCAGTTGCTGCAAGATCTGGAGAGGGATGAAGCTTTTGCCGGGATCTCGGCAAGCTGGGCAGACCACCTGCAGAATAGGCTGACCCGCTGGCGGCTGCTTCCCTGAGGATCCCCTACACTGGATCCAACGTTCAACGCCGCTCTCGAGGGGGGATATGGTACGGCCAAGGTTGATGCGTGTGCCCGGATCCCTGGCACTCCAACGTCCACTCCAAACCTCTTTGCAGCGGCGCAGCCAAGCAATTAACCGGCGCAGCAAATCTATCTACCGCAAAACCCGCTCCCTCTACCGACGCAACTTGCCCCTTTATCTGCGCAATTTGCTGTTGCAATACCGCACCAGCCTTATCTACAACCTCAAAGCCAGGCCTGTCAGCAGAACCCGTCGAGGATAGCAAGCCCCCCTCTGGATCCCAGCACAGCGGTCTTCACCCCGTCGGAGTTGGTGATGGAGATTGTCCACCCCCAAGCCTGTGTAACCCCGTAGGAGGGGTACTTCTTGCAGGAGACTACCGGATCGTGAAGCGGCCAACTCCCACCTTCTCGCCGTTGACATGAATCTCGACGCGGTAGCGGCCGGTGTAGGGTTGGCTGAAGCTCAGAAAGCCTCGCACGGTATCGGCCAAGGGATCCCAGGGAACATCTAGCCTGCGGATCAGTTGCTCGCCCCCGGCTTCTCCGCCCTCGTAGTACCAGAGTATCTCCACCTTGGCGTTGGCAGGAAGGTTGCCCACCGGCAAGATGGCCCAGATCAAGGTGTCAGTGGTCTTGAACTCGGTTGTGGCCTCGCCAGGGCTGCCGTCCCCCCGACCTCGGTACAGGCCGATTGTCCTTAGCCCCGCCTCTTTGGGGGTTCCTTGGCTGTAGGCACGGGCATCCGCCTGCGCTTCCTGACCTAGGCGATCCAGCTCGGCCAGCAAATCTTCCTGCTGCTTCAGGGCATCGGTTGCTTCCTGCAGCCACTGGGCGATCTGCCGCTCTGAGGTTGGGACTTCTGAAGCCGGGGAAGAAGGCTGTGCAGCCGCCCCGCTGAGGTTGCGAATGGGAAAACCCTGAGCTGTCCCCACCTCGCTGCCCAGTAAGTTCAGCCAGCGGCTGCGCAGTTCAGGCATCATCTGGGGCTTGGCGGCGTAGGCAATGCGCACACTGCCGCGCGGGCCTCGGGTGATCCGGCCAATCTCATGTTCCTCAACTCCACTCACCGTCCCACGGCAACCAGCACTGCGGAACTCGTAGAGCACATCTTCTTCGCTCTCCCGATGAAACTCCCAAGTCGTTTGGGGGCAGCTAGCCAGGATGTTGTCCCGCATGTGGTTGGCGAGAAAGCGCGGCGATCCCTGGACATGAACGTCCATGACGGAGAGCATTTCTCTCCAAGAGGCCAAGCTCTCTCCGGGCCGTGTGAGAAGGGTTAGAGTAACCCCTTCTAGGACTTGATGATCGGCGAAAACCCATTCCCCCGAATCCCCTTCGATAACAACGTTTCCCGAGGGGCTGATGAAAGCGGATGCAAACAGCAGGCCGGCAAAAAGATTCAACACAATGCCCTTCCTTATCCTGGGATTTGCACCTGAAAACGGGACAGGAGAGCTTTCAAACTGCTCACTGGGCAAGCAAAGAAGGGCTGAACAAGGTCGTTGCCGTTTACAAGGCTCACCTCAGAAGAATCTTGATAGATTCCTATAGCTTGATTTTGCTAACCTTACCCAAATGTTATTGACTCCCCAGAACGCCGACTAGCTTAGCACAATTTAGCTCAATTCTGAACCCTATTGTGCAGAAATGTTGTGTTTTTCTGATGAGTATATCCATTTACATTGAACAGATATCAGCCTGTTCGTTCAGAAACCTGAAGCTCCCTGTATGGCAATCGAAAGCTGGTCACTTTAGTAGGCTACTGTGGCCAACTGAAGAGGAGATCTTTCCGATGATCAACCAGTTATCCCCCAAGGTCTCCAGCCGGGGCTCCACCAGTTGCCAGCTCTGGTTTACATCAGGGATCCCCTCCCCTGCTACCGGGGTTGGCGCAGCGGCTCCGCCTAGGATCTTGGGAGCGATGAAGGCGGCTACTTTCTGGATCGCCCCATCTTTGAGGGCTGCCCAGGCCAGCGTGCCCCCGCATTCCCAGAGGGCACTCAGACACCCCCGCTGAAAGAGCACCTGTGCCGCCCGCGAGGGGGTTACTTGGGGCAGATGCAGCAGCTCCACCCCCTGCTTGGCCAGGGATCCCCACAAAGGATGGGTTGCCACAGCTTCTGTGATCACCAACGTCGGCGCTTCTTCCACCTGCCACAGATGGGCGACGGGAGGTAGGTTCAGGGAACGGCTGAGGACCACCCGCAACGGCTGGGATCCCTGCAACTCCGCCAGGCGACAGGTGAGGCGCGGGTTATCCTGCCAAACGGTTCGGGATCCAACGATGACGGCATCATGCCAGGCCCGCTGTTGGTGTACCCACTGCCGCGCCGGAGAGTTGCTGATCCAGCGGCTGTGGCCGGTGGCGGCGGCGCTCTTGCCATCCAGGGTCATGGCGTATTTCAGCAGGCCGAAACACTGTTGCCGCACAATGGCGAAGGCAAACCCCTCGTTCAGCTCCTGGCACTCCCGCTCCAGCACTCCCACCGTCACGTCGATCCCCGCCTCCTGCAGGCGTCGGATCCCTTTGCCGGCCACCAAGGGATTGGGATCCTGCATCCCCACCACCACCCGCCGGATCCCGGCAGCTAGGATGGCCTCGGTACAAGGGGGAGTGCGCCCATAGTGGTTGCAGGGCTCCAGGTTGACGTAGAGCGTTGCCCCTCTGGCCAGGGATCCCGCCTGTTGCAGAGCCAACACCTCCGCATGGGGCTGCCCTGCCCCCGGATGAACGCCTTCCCCCACCACCCGATCCCCCTGCACGATCACGCAACTCACCCGCGGATTGGGAGAGGGACGCTGAGGTGTGGAACGGGCCAGGGATAGACACCGTTCCATCCACTGCTGATCCGAAATCATAAAATGGGCATCCGCTCCAGAGCGGCTCAAGCCGGTGACAAGGCTGCCAACTTGCGGTTGAAAGCTGCAATTGCCTTGGATTCTAGCTCTGCCACCTGCAATGCGTAGTCGCGGGCGCGGGCCTTTTGTTCGTTGCTAACAATCTCTCCCGAACGCAGGCGATCCAACAAATCGAAGGGATCCAACACCTCATCCATCGGGAAGCGGCCCAGATGAATCATGATCGGCAGGCATATTCTTCGCCAAGAATCAGAGCGGAAGTGAGCGTGGGTGATTCCCTCTCTCCCAGCTTGAGGGTGGGACGAGCCTTGCGGCCAACCACCACCTGGCGATGGGTCTCGATCACTGCTCTGGCCCGATCCAGATCTTGATTTTTCCAATCCACAGCCAGCCTGAGGCGGTGGGCGATGAAATCCGCAGTGGCGATGTAGAGCAGAGAAGAATCAAAGCATAAACCCGCGTCTGGGCAGTTGACGCCACCGTTGCACAAAACGCCGGGAAGGTGATCCCCGCCTCCACCACCGTGGTCACCCCTGAGCGGATCCCCGCCTCATCCGCCGGCAGACAAAAATCCCCCACCGACGTGAAAACCCAGTTGCCCGATCTCGTCCAATCCCTGGTCGGGATCCAGCAGATGTGCGTTGATAAACAGGGTGGCAGCCACCAGAACTCCTGTCAACAAGGCGTTAGACCGGTATTGCGGCAAGGTAAAACACTTTTTTCTTGCAATTTGTAGGCTCAACTACAAAATCCGACGCGGAGAAGACCGCAATCTGAGCGTGATACCTGCTACATCTGCCGTTTCGACAAACAGGCTCTAATATTGGGATGGTTATTCTAGGAGCTGCCTTCATGACCTCTTCCCCCCACCTGACCGCTGCAGAGGGGGCAGCGGGTTCTGCCAACGGGCTGAAGGAGGCATCCCTGTTTGGGGAACGGGATCCCTTGGCCCATTCCCTTCAAGTCAACGAAGCCTTCAACCGCAGGAACAACCTGTTGAACCGTCGCCTGCAATTGGTGGAAGAACTCTGGGAATCGGTGATCCTGCAGGAGTGCGGTCAGTCTCTGGTGGATCTGTTGCAGCGACTGCGTTCCATGTGTTCCCCAGAAGGACAAGCCCTGGAGTACCCGATCCCAGAGGTACTACAAATTATCGAGTACCTCAGCCTCGACGCCACCATCCAAACGGCACGGGCCTTTGCCCTCTTCTTCCAGTTGATCAACATTGTTGAACAGCACTACGAACGGGCAGAAGACTCGGACATGCGCATGGTGGATAGCCAACAACGTACCGTGCGAGAAAACGAAAAATTTGAACGGCTGTTCCCTTACCTGCGGGCTCAAGGGGTGCCGCCGGGCCTACTGCGCAGATTGCTGGAGCAGTTGCACATTCGCATGGTTTTTACCGCCCACCCCACCGAGATCGTCCGCCACACCATCCGCGAGAAGCAACGAGCTTTCTCTCGCTTGCTCAGCCAACTGGATTGGGCAGAACAAACCCAGCCTTTGCAGGCCCAGATGATAAAAGAACAGATGGCGGAAGAAGTTTTGCTTTGGTGGCGCACCGACGAGTTGCATCAGTCCAAGCCGACTGTTTTGAACGAAGTCGATTACACTTTGCACTATTTTGAAGAGGTGTTGTTTCAGGCCATCCCCCTGCTGCACGAGTACCTCAGCCGCAGCCTGAAAAAAGCTTTTCCCAGCGTCGAGCCACCGCCGGCAGGATTTTGCAACTTCGGCTCGTGGGTAGGCGGGGATCGGGATGGCAACCCTTCCGTCACCGCCGATGTTACCTGGCAAACGGCTCGCTATCAGCGCAACCTCATCCTGGGCAAGTACATCGAATCGGTGAAGGCTCTTACCAAAACCTTGAGCATTTCCCTGCACTGGGGGGATGTGGACAGCCAACTGCTGGATGCCCTTGAGCAGGATCACCGCCTCATGCCTGAGGTTTACGAATCGTTTTCGCTGCAATACCGCCAAGAGCCCTACCGCCTCAAGCTCAGCTACATTCAGCGGCGGCTGGAGTTGACGCGGGAGCGCAATCGCAACTTGGCCGACTCCGCTTGTTTGCCCACCCCTCCCCCTGTGGACAACGCCTATGCCAACGCAGAAGAATTTCTGGCCGACTTGCAGCTTATCCAGAAAAGCTTGAAAAACAGCGGCCTTTCCTGCCGTCAGTTGGATCATCTCATTCAACAGGTACAGGTGTTTGGCTTTCACCTGGCCCATCTGGATATCCGCCAAGACAGCAGCTACCACGAAGCCGCTCTCACGGAGATTTTCGAGTACTTGCGCATTTTGCCGCGTCCCTACAACGAGATGACGGAAGAGGAAAAAACCGCCTTTCTCCTGCAGGAGCTACAAACACGTCGGCCTCTGATACCGCTGGAGATCGCCTTTTCCGAGAAAACGGCAGAGCTGATCGCCACCTTTCGCACCCTGCGCCGCCTGCAGCAGGAATTCGGCTTGGCCATTTGCCAGACCTATGTGATCAGCATGAGCCGCCAGTTAAGCGACCTGTTGGAGGTGCTGCTGATGGCCAAGGAGGTGGGTCTCTACGATCCCATCAGTGGTCGCGGATCCCTGGCGGTGGTGCCGCTGTTTGAGACCGTCGAAGACCTGAAGCGGGCCCCGGAAGTTTTGCGGCAGTTGCTGGAGATCCCTTTCTATCGCCAGTACTTGGCTCAGCAGGGGAATCTACAGGAGGTGATGCTGGGCTACTCCGATAGCAACAAAGATTCCGGCTTTTTGAGCAGCAACTGGGAGATTTACAAGGCTCAACAACGCCTGCAGACGGTGGCCGAATCCTACGGGGTGAAGCTGCAGATCTTCCATGGCCGGGGCGGTTCGGTGGGCCGTGGAGGGGGCCCGGCTTACGAGGCCATCTTGGCTCAGCCAGGGCGCAGTGTGGGGGGCCGCATCAAAATTACCGAACAGGGAGAGGTGTTGGCCTCCAAGTATTCCCTCCAGGATCTGGCCATTTTTAACCTGGAAACCGTCACCAGCGCCGTGATCCAGGCCAGCCTACTGCGCACCTACCCCAACGATCTGCACGAGTGGTCGCGCCTGATGGAATCCTTGGCGGAGCGCTCCCGGCAGGTGTACCGTAACCTGGTCTACGAGCAGGAGGGCTTTGTGGAGTTTTTCCACGAGGTCACCCCCATTGAAGAGATCAGCCAACTGCAGATCAGCTCCCGTCCCGCCCGCCGCAGCGGTAGCCAAAAAGACATCGGATCCCTGCGGGCCATTCCCTGGGTATTCAGTTGGACGCAAAGCCGCTTTCTCTTGCCGGCCTGGTATGGGGTTGGCACCGCCCTACAAGAATACGTGGCCAGGGGCGAGCACAACCTCAACCACCTGCAGCACCTCTATCGCGAATGGCCTTTCTTCCGCATGGTGATCTCCAAAGTGGAGATGACTCTGGCCAAAGTGGATCTGCAAATAGCGCGTCACTACGTGCGGGAGATGAGCTCTCCAGAGCGTCTAGAGCGGGCGATGGAGCTGTTTGAGTGTATTGCCCAAGAAATGCACCGTACTCGCACAATAGTGTTGCAGATTACGGGCCACAGGGAACTGTTGGAGAACGACCCTTATTTGAAGCGCTCGGTGCAGTTGCGCAACCGCTCTATTGTGCCCTTGGGCTTTATTCAAGTCTCTCTCCTCAAGCGCCTGCGGGAGCGTCAGGGATCCCGCACCGGACGAACACGCTACGACCGAGCTGAACTTCTGCGTGGGGCTCTGCTCACCATCAACGGCATTGCCGCCGGGATGCGCAACACGGGCTGAGGGATCCAACCGGATTCACCACACCTCCCAAGCAAGGCTGGCGCTGTCCCTATTGAGTTTCAGAGCAGTGTCGAGAGCCTATCAGAACAGATCGTCATCATACTCTTCTGGCTCCACTTCTACTGGCTCTACTTCGACAACGCGGCGGGAAGGACGGCGGGGAGGTTCATCCGCGTAGCTTTCCCCTTGGTCTTGGGGCAACCGTGGGGGACGGCGGCGGGTAGCTGTACCTGTGCTGCGCTCTTCCTGCACATCCACATCCTCTGGATACTCTCCGGCAGGGCGACGGGGGCGACGGGCCTCTGGCGGCGGAGCCGGCTCATCGTAGTCGGTGTCCTGACGCGGGCGGACTCCTGGCTCCTCGTAATACTCATCCCCTTCGGGTCGGCGGCGTGGACGCACACGGGTATCGCCGGTCAGTTGGGGCCTGGGGCGACGGCTAGGATCTTCACCACTGCGCCCAGGAATGGAGCGACTGTAAGAGGATGTATCGCGGATACGGGATCCCTCGGCTCGAGTGGAAACCGTGCGTCCTTGGGCATAGCCATCCGGGGGATAGGTGCGGCTGAAGCCTTGCCGCCGAACGGTCGGACGAGCCCCGCCCACCTGCCGTGCTTTTTCGCTTAAGAGAATCCGCAAACGGAAGGTTTCGATGGCAAACCAGCCGGCCATCACCGCCAGCAACACCTGCGCAAAGAACAGCAACGGGATGAGCCGCTGACCTTCCAAGAGCAAGCAGACGGAATAGATCAGGCCCATCGTGGCAAAAATCACGTCGTACTCAGCGGAGGCCTCGCGCTTGATGAACCGAACCGCGAAGATGGCTCCACTGGCAATCGCCACCAGCGCTGCCATCAAAAAGTAGGGGCTTTGGGTGAGAAACATGCCAGGGATCCCTAAACGATGAAGACGGGAGAGCGTTGAGCCTTATCCATTCCACAGCCGATCCTAGCATTGATCCTCCTGGTGGCACGGACAACAAAACCCAGGTTTGGGTGTAGGGACGGGATCCCTCTTCAATAAAAGGGATCGGTGCTAAAATCGGCAGCATCTTCCTGCATGTTCCATGCTGTATCTGGCACGGGTACACAAAAAAAGTCTCTTCGGCCAGGGGGAGCTGCAGCTCTTGGCCCGGCAGGCCGAGGACGGTGTTTGGATGCCGCTGCGCAAGCCAGAAGGGGTCACCTGCAAAGAGGTTGGCCCTTACAACATTGGGGTGTTGCTGCTGGTTGAGCTTTCGGAAGAGCGGCAGGTACGGCGGGCGGAAGAGGCAGCCATGAAGCTGGTGGAGATGTTGCACAACCTATCCCGAACCCACAGTCTGGTGGATCTGTCGGAGATTGAAAGCTGGCGGCAATCCTTGACTCGGCAAAGCCAAGAGCTGAGCCGTCGCGAAGCAGAGGTGGCCGCTCGCCAAGAGCAACTGCAACAGTGGGAAAACCGTCTGCGAGAAAAGCTGTCTCCTTGAGCTCTCAGATCTACTCTTATCTTAAGTAGAGTCATTTTAAGCTAATTGAGAAGCCCCCCAAGTGCTCTGTGCCGCTGCCATCACCCCATCTCCTAAAAAGAAAGGGGAGCTGGATGGAAATGTTTCATACCTGTTTAAAATGACTGTAAGTCCAAGTAAGTCTATGAGTGAATCTGGATGTTCTGCGCCTTCCCAAATCAGTAGTGATACGACCCGGATCAACTTGAGTTAAGCCATTCTTTTCCCCCAGAATAAGCGGGGCAAATCCGGGATCCATCATGCCCCATGTTGCCCATGGCAACAGACTGTCCCACCTCCAGTGTAGAAATCCCCCGACTTTAGTCGGTGAGAGTGTCAACCCTGTGCTGGTGCTGTATGGATCGATCAAACAGTGCTGAGATCTGGCCTTAACTCGCGGGCACCTCGCAGATAAACATGCTGCATGTCCGCTTGAGCAAGTGGAGTATTCAACTGGATCAAAACCCGAATGCAACGGGGTAAGTCGCCGCTCACCTCCATCTGTTGCACATCCAACAGAGGCACCGACTCCCAACCGGGGCGACGACGAGCAAACTGGGCGGGAAAAGCTGCATTTAAATCAGGAGTAACAGAAAAAATAACGCTGACCAACTCAGCCGGATCGAGGGCGTTGCGGTGCTCTAGCGTATCCAGCAGCTCAGCCACCGCCGCGCCAATGGCCTCGGCACTGTTTGTAGGTACGGTGATGGCTCCCCGAATTGCTCTGACTCGCCACCCCAATGGCCACACCCTCGTGCGCTTGAGCTCGCCTCGCTTCCAGAAAATTATACAGACTCATCCCTGTTGGGATCCCATCCCTCTGGGGAAAACCAGCCCCCATCGCCTAGCTGGGCTGCAGGAGCTTTTCCAGGATCTGCTCGTGGCTGAGGCCGGAGTCCACCCAGGCTTCTCCCTCTTTGAGGCGGGCAGCAGCGGTTACGACAAACAAATTGCTCTTCGCTCCCAAAGCCTCGCTGGCGGTTTGCACGCAGAGCAAATCCTGGCCGGTTAGCTGGCTAAACCAGGTGGCCAACAGCCCTGCCTCCAGAAAGCCCATCGGCCGCTTGAAATGGGGAGGCGTGACGGCAGCGAAGGGAGAATTGCGAATCGACACCACCAGCACTCCTTGATCTTTGTAAGTCCAGTCGATCTCGATCAATCCCCAGCCATGAGTTTTCCAAGCTTGTCTCAGACTTTGCAGGAAAAGGCCCATCTCCAGCTCGGCCAAAGGCTTCTGGTAGTAGTCGGAGAGTTCTTGGGCAAAACGGCGGAAAAACTCCTTGCCCCACATCCGACCACAGTTGCGCAATACCAAACGAGCAGCCTGGCCAGTCTCGTATTCCAGGCCCGTGTAGATGCCCCGCAGCAATGCTTCTGGAAGGGCCAAGAGACGTTCACCGTGGCGACTTTCCAGTAAGCCCGATTCCAAATCGCTTCGCAGATAGGCGCTGGGTGCATAGTAGTTGGCCAAAACGGGCGTGTAGGGATCAAAGGTGACTGAGCCATTGGAGATAGAGCTAGTGCCGGTCATAAGGGATCCCCTGGTTATCCAATCCAAGTCGTTATTGAGCTTTAAGCATCCAAATAGGAGCAGGGTGCAGTTGACAGTTCGTTGGTTGTTGAGCTGGGAGAACGGTTGTTTACGCTCCAAATCTTATGGCGATCCCTCCAGCAATTGAATACCCCTTGGGCAGATTTACTACAACGCTAACATTAACTCCAACGACACTGAAGTCTCCGGCTAGTTGAGATAGAGCGCTCTAGCACCGAAAAATGCAAAAAGCAAAAAAGTATCTAGCTCTAAAACAGCAAGGCCACCTGTACCTGGGTGATTAAGGGGCGGATAAACTCCAACTCTCCAGGGGCCAGATGGTCTCTCAGCTCCTGCTGGAAAATCCGATAGGCAACCTCATAAACCCTCTGCAGTCCGTACAGGCGCACCTCTTCCTCCATCCACTCGAGCAGCCGCTCTTTCAGGAGGTTTTCGTCCTGCAGCAACATGGCCATAGCGCTGTGACGCAGCAGCAACAACAGGTGCCGCCGGCACAGATCCAACACTTGGGGGGAAAGGTCGGGCATCTCTTTTTGCAGGGCATTCAGGGTTTGGCTCACCACCTGGCTCTCCCGTTCCCGCAAAACTCGGTACACATGCTGCCGTTTTGGCCAGCCGAGAACATAGGCTTTCAGATGCTCCAGCTCCTCTGGTTTGAGGTAACGGGCTTCCGACTCGATCAGCATCTGCTCCAAGGGGCTTACCATCTCGCTCCTCCCGGATGTCGGTGGGTGCTAGGAGATTCAAAACAGGCTGAACAGATCCGCCAAGGTGATCTGCTCTTCTTCCGGCTCGGGTTCCGGTGCTGCCGACAGGGATCCCAGAGAATGCGCGGCCAAACTCAGGGGATCCCCCGCCCAGGGGATGGAACCAAAATGCTCCCGCACTTGCAGAAAAGGCATTGGCAGAGAGCGCATCTGTAGGGGGCGGTTATCCCAATTTAGACGGGCAAAAAAGCTCTGCACCGAATCCTCTAAAGTAATCTTCCAGGTCATGCCTTAGCTACTCCCTGACCTGAACGCAATTTTTGGGCAATTTCACCAGCACTGGCCCCTTCGTTCAGCCAGAAGGCAGCCGCATCGATGCGATCTTTGCTGCCGAGCAAAAACTTGCAATAGCTTTCCCCCATAGAATAGCACTGGATCTCGATGCAGTTGAGCTGCCGTTCCACCATGGTGCTAAAAAAGCCGGCAAATAATCCGGCGTAAAGATGACAGACAGGTTTACCGACATCCCCCAGGGTGCGGGCCACGGCGGAGTCAAAGAGGTTGATGAAAATAAACCCTTGCCGCCGACTCTCGGTCTCCACCTCCCAGCGCCCCCATCCTTGCGAGGTCAGAGGCCACCACCAGGTTTCCAAGAGAAACATGAGATTACTCTGCTTGGGGTGGCGCCGATATTCCTCCTCAAACCAGCGGGAAAAATGGAGGGCATCGTTGCGTCCCCACTCTCGGCCAATGGTGTACATCAGAGAAGCCGAGGCATCTCCCACTTCTTCCTCCAGGCCCTGCTGTAAACCCAGGATAAAGTCTTCGCTCACCAAGACATTGCGGGCGCCCGTCCAGTCCACAAGGGATCCCTGGGAGAGATTAAAGCGGAAAAAGTCTTCGCGGCTGTAGTGGTTATGCCGTTGGGCGGCAGGCTGAAGAGGTATCTCAATGGGGGCAGTCGTCATGGTTGGGTGAGGAGAGATCAGATTTTTTAACACTCCTTATCATACCCTTCTTAATTGGCATTTTTACCAAAAAACTGGGTCTAAAGCCTCGTCCTCAAGGCCTACGGCCCGCTGACGCAGTTGCAACAGCGTTGCGGAGCAATGGGGGACGGCTTTGGGATAGACTCAGGGCGACGGCAGGGTAGTCAACCACTCCAAAAACCCAGCAGGAGTGGGTCAACTGGAGAAAACTGCCCTCAGAGGGAGACAGAAAAGCCCTGAGTTGTTGTAAAGATTTATTCAAAAATTGGGAAGAAGAGCTGTACAGGGATCCGGAGCAGTACTTAAGACTGAGGCCTGACCTTGATGAAAGCAATGGCAGACCGCCACAGCAGCGACTCCCGCCCCTCGGCATCGGCTAAACAGAGGCAATCGGGATCCTGCCAGCGCAACTGGCCGACGAAGACATCTCCGGTATTGAGTTTGACCTCGAGGGTTTCCCGATCCTTGATGACCTTCTGCAGGCGACGCACGCTCGGGATCCCGGTGTTGAAATCGGTCACGACAGCCCTATCAGCCAGCGAGAAACGGTATGTCAGCAAGCCCACTGTCCCCAGTATAGGGGATCCCTGCCGCTTCCCACTGCCCCTCCACCACACTTCCACAACTTGGGCTCAAAACTCGCCCTCATCTTTGCCCATTTTTTCTGCTGGCGAGTACTATGTAGGGGGGATGGCGCTTAGAAAAGCGGTAAACCTTTCGAGTTCGCCGTCTTTTTTAAGCGAATCTACGGGTGTTCTCCCCGAAAAAAGCCAGCACAATAGGGCTAGGGTGATAGAGGGTGCGGCTGTCGCCCTAGGGAAGGTGAATCCTCAGCTGGGATCCCTTCTACATGCCATTTTGCCGCCGAGTTGTCTGTCCTTTTCAACCCTCATCAGTATCAGCAGTATCAGTGCAGGAGAGATCGTTATGGCAGTAGAGAAAGTGAACTCCTCGTCCAGCTTGGCCGAAGTGATCGATCGCATCTTGGATAAAGGTATCGTGGTCGATGCCTGGGTGCGGGTTTCTTTGGTTGGGATCGAGCTGTTGGCCATTGAAGCCCGCGTCGTTGTGGCTTCCGTGGAAACCTACCTGAAATACGCTGAGGCTGTGGGTCTGACGGCTACTGCTGCTGCTCCTGCCGTCTAAATCTGCCTAACCAAAATCACTCAACCAAGGAAAGTGCCCACAACCCTCTCGCCTTGAGCATCGCAATGGTTGGATGAGTTATGCTCTCTGGGCGGAGGCGTAGGAAGCTAGCCGTCGGAAAGCGAGGCAGGGATCCACCGCCGGTCTCTGCCTTGCTTCTGCGGGTTTTGTTCGAGGATTGAGTCTTGCAGCCGCACTGAGCTACAGGTTGGCAGTGCCATCGAGTTGGGAACAGGCAGAGAAGCTGTATCCACCCAAGCATTGAAAACGACGTGAGGGATTGGAGATCATGAGTTTGCAGGAACAATGGGCCATGGCCCGCAGCCGGCGGGTGACTCAAAACCGAAGTTTGTTAAGCCGATCCCGGCAGCAGCGCCTAGAGCAGCACCAAGCCCTGATGGTTGAGCTGGGGCAGCGCCGCCAGCAACGACAGGAAGCAATACGGCACCAGACGGAGCAAACCCGCAGCCAATTGCAGAAACTGAGGCAGGAGCGGGCTGTGAGGCGATCCCTGGACGAATGCTCCCGTTCGGAAGCGGCGGCTCAGCGGGCCAAGTCGGTGGCAGAGAGTCTGGCTCGCCTGGAGCAGGAACGAGCTGCTCAATTGGAAGCCAGCCGGCAGCAATTGCAGGCTTTCCGGGCTAACTTGACTGCGGCTGTGGAGCATTTGCTGAGCACCTATACGCAGGCTCGGCAGGCGATGGCCGACAAAACTCAGCAAGCGCGGCAGTCTTTTTGCGCCGATTTGCGGCAGTGGGTACAGGCTCTCCGGCAAATGGCTCGACAGGAGCTGGCTCAGATGGCTCAGGAACAGCAAGCCCAGGCCCAGGCCCTGCGGGGATCCCTGGCCACTTTCCGGGCAGAGTTGCATAAGCAGGTGTGGGGCAATGGGATCCCTGACCTCATCCCAGAACCTGAGGTCTCCATTTCCGGTGAAGGTTCTGGCAGTTCCGTTGAGATTGCCGGTGAGGCGCCAATATCTGCCTCTGACTCAACGCCCATAGCCGAAGACCAAGCCCCGGTGGAGCCGCCTGCTCCCGTCTCTGTTCCCCAGCCCCAGCCCTCGGAGGGTTTAATAACGCCTGAACCCCCTGAAGTTCCGCCCACTGTTGAGAAACAAGCGGATCCCATCCTTGACTATGTCAACAAGTATGTGAGTGATCTACAAGCGCAGGATCCCAACTTGACCCTGCTGCAGGTAATTGGGGATCGGGAACGGGTGCGGGATTTGTTGGCCCGCGGCGCGGTGGATCTGGGGTTGGATCCCTCGGAAATCTTGGCTACGCTGCGGCGCATGGTGTCGGGGACGGTCGCAGTTTAGTTGTGCCGAGCGCAGGAAGAACATCCGGGCTATAGTCAAGGCAAAGGAGTCTAGGGCAGCAAAGAGGTTGGGTATCTCTATGGCCACGGTTCTGCAGGCGCGTCCCCGCCAGTTCGTGAACACCCCCTACATTGAGCGGATTACCCGCCGCGCTTTGCGCTATTTGCAATCGGGCTTTGCGGTGCATTTGCGGGGGCCTTCGGGTACGGGCAAAACCACTTTGGCGATGCATCTGGCCAGCCTGCTGGGCCGCCCCATCATGCTGATCTATGGGGATGACCGCTTCGATTCTTCCGACCTCATCGGGGGGCGCACCGGTTTTACCCATCGGCGGGTGGTGGACAACTTCATTCACTCGGTGGTGAAGACGGAGGAGGATGTGCAGCAGCGCTGGGTGGATGCCCGCCTCACCTTGGCTTGCCGAGAGGGGTTTACCCTCATCTACGACGAGTTCAATCGCTCCCGCCCTGAGGCCAACAATGCTCTCCTGAGTGCCTTGGAGGAGAGGCTGCTGGTGTTGCCGCCGGACAGCAACCGCTCGGAATATCTGCGGGTGCATCCCCAGTTCCGGGCCATTTTTACCTCTAACCCGGAGGAATATACCGGGGTTCACAGGGCCCAAGATGCGCTGCTGGATCGGATGATCACCATCGATATGGGGGAGCCGGACATCGAGACCGAAAAGGAGATTCTCACCTCGCGAATAGGCTTATCCGGCCCCGACGCCCTCAAGATCGTCCACATTGTGCGGGCTTTTCGCCGCAAGTTGGATCTGACGCGCCACCCCAGCCTGCGCAGTTGTTTGATGATCGGGCGCATTGTCAAGGAACATGAGCTGGCAGTTAGCAAAGAGAATGCCGATTTTCGCGCTTTGTGTGCGGATGTGCTGTTGCCCCGGGCTGGCAAGCGCTATGAAGAGGGATCCCAGCTGCTGAATTATCTGCTAGACCAACTGCCTGGCTGAGTCTTTTGCCTGTTGGTACACTTTGGAGGTCGATTAACCCTGTGCCGATTAGCTCTCAACCCTTGACCACGGCTACTCATGGCTCCTCGCTGGCCGATGTGCTGGAGCGGGTGCTGGATAAGGGCATTGTGATCGCCGGAGACATCACCGTTTCGGTGGGCAATGTGGAGTTGCTGAATGTGCGCATTCGCCTGCTGATTTCTTCGGTGGATAAGGCCAAGGAGATCGGCATCAATTGGTGGGAATCGGATCCCTACCTCAACAGCCAGGCGCGGGAGCTGCTGGAAGCCAACCGACAGCTCATGCAGCGCGTTGCCGAATTGGAAAGACAGCTTGCCCAAGCTCTGCCCCAGGGGAGAAAGGGAACGGATCAGTAGGCTGCCCCGCCATTATGACCAGGATTGAGAAGCTAGACTGGCTGCTGGGGTGGTTTGACGGGGTGATGGGGCATGGCTTTGGAGATGGCGTTTGACCGGAAGGGTTGGCAGCGGCTAGGGACGCTGGGCTGGGCTGTGGGTGTGGTGCTGGCCCTTGGGATCCCGGCCTGGGGTCAAAATCCTCGTGCCATCAGCATCAGCGCTGATGTGCAGGAGGCCAACGCCAACACAGGAGTTTTTACGGCCATTGGCAATGTCACCCTCAGTTTTCCTGCCGAGCGGCTTACGGCCCGCGCCCAAAGAGCTGTGTATTACAGCCAGGAGCAACGCATTGAGCTGGAGGGCCAGGTCATCATCAACCAAGGGGAGAATCAGTTGCAAGCGGAGAAAGTCATTTACCACATCGACAAGGGCACCATCCAGGCAGTGCCATCGGCAGGGCGGCAAGTGGAGTCCATCTACGTTTTGCCGGAGCCCAGCTCAAGTTCTTAGCTGATCCCCACACTTTTTTCCAGCAGCTGAAATGACTACACATGGGGCAGCGCTGGAAACGAGCTCGGGGAATGTCGGCTTAGATCCGTTTAGGATGTAGTAATTCATTTAGGATGTAGTAGTTCGGGCGGCAGACTTTTTCCCTGACTCTGAATCAAAGGATGGCTGATGGATGTTCGGGATCCGAGTTCCTCACCCCTGGCAACGAGAGGCACAGGTCACTCCAGAAGAGATGTTTTTCAGCCGGCGGCAATTTCTAGCGCAACTGGGATCCGTTGGGGTGGGAGCCAGTTTTTCTATTTTTGGGTTTGGCAGCAGGGGATCCGCTCCCTCGGTAGAACGAGAGCTGACGGGGATCCCACTCAACCCCCACTTTTCGGATGTGGGCAGGCCCGTCACCGAGGAGATTGTAGCTGCTCGTTACAACAACTTTTACGAGTTTGGCTCCGGAAAGCGCGTCTGGCGGGCTGCACAGGCTTTGCCCACGGATCCCTGGACTGTCGAGATTACCGGGCTGGTGCGGCATCCTCAGCGGTTGGGCCTGGAAGATCTGTTTAACTTCCCCCTCGAAGAGCGCATCTATCGCTTTCGCTGTGTGGAAGCCTGGGCGATGGTGGTGCCGTGGTTGGGCTTTCCGATGCGGCTGTTGCTGGAACGGGTGGATCCTTTGCCGACGGCTCGATTTGTCCGCTTCACTTCCTTTTACGATCCGGAAATTATGCCTGGCCCAATCTGGCCCCCCAACTTGCCTTGGCCCTACACGGAAGGGTTGCGGATCGAGGAAATGGCTAACGAGTTGGCCTTTTTTGCCCTCGGCATCTATGGCAAGCCGTTGCCCAAACAGCACGGAGCGCCAATTCGCATGGTAGTTCCCTGGAAGTATGGCTTTAAGGGGGGAAAATCCATCGTCAAAATCGAGTTTTTGGCCCGTCAACCCTCCACGTTTTGGAATACCCTCGCCCCTGAGGAGTATGGATTTGAGGCCAACGTGGATCCTAGGGCGCCCCACCCCCGCTGGTCACAGGAGCAGGAAGTCTTGATTGGTTTCGGATCCCGTTCCCAGTGGCAAATCGTTCCCACCTTGCCCTACAACGGGTACGGAGAGTATGTTGCCCACTTATATGGCTGAACTTATATGCCTGAAGACGCCCACGAAAGGATTCGAACCTCCGACCCCTGGGACCGGAACCCAGTGCTCTAGTCCACTGAGCTACGTGGGCAATGCAACTGCATTAACCATCATATCTGCTGACTTTCAGTTCTGCCAAGGGGGCAAAGCTGCGGCGGTGCTGCGGGGTGGGCCCCAAGTTCTGCAACGCCAGTCGGTGCTCCCGCGTGCCATAGCCAGCGTTGGTGCGCCAGCCGTAGCCGGGGTACTGCCGATCCCAGCTCTGCATCAAGGCATCTCGCCAGACTTTGGCCACAACTGAAGCAGCGGCAATGGAGAGGCTGATGTGATCCCCCTTGACCAGGGCCGTTTGCCGGGATCCCAGCTCGGCCAGCGGCAATCCATCCAGCAAAATGTGTTCGATTGGATCCAACTTGGCCAAAGCCCGCTGCATGGCTAGCACCGTGGCCTGGCGAATGTTGAGCCGGTCGATCTCAGCAGCAGAGGCACTGCCAACGCCCACAGCCAAAGCCACCTGCCGAATCCGTTCCGCCCATTGAGCGCGTTGCTGCGGACGCAGTTGTTTGGAATCCCTCACTCCCTCCAGTTCTTTGGGATCCATCTGGGCCGGCAAAATTACCGCCGCTGCCACTACCGGCCCGGCCAGGGCTCCCCGCCCCACCTCATCCACCCCCGCCACCCGCAGGATCCCCTGCTGCCAAAGGGATCCCTCCCAGATCAAACTCGGCCTTGCCCGCTCCACCATACTCCCATGCCTGCCCCTGGGCTTGAGAGCAGCGCCTAACTGCTGCGAGAGCGCCGTCGCCTGGAGGCTGCCGGAGATTGCTGGGCAGGGCTGATCCCCAGTTCCGCGGCTGGCTCGGCCAAGCTGCTCTGCACTGCTGGCACGAACGATTCAGCAGAAGGGATTTCGGGTTCAGAAAGTTCGGGTGGAGAGAGGTTGTCCAGCAGCTCCTTCTCCTGCAGAGCCTCCGGTTCGGGTGCAAACTCCTCTGTCTGAGAAGTTGCCTCAGTCTCCATCCTGGGCGGACTTTCCGCCTCTAGAGTTCCCGGCAGAACCACCCTAACCGCCGTGTCTCGGCCCCAAGGCGGCGGCTGGTCAAGCAGCAACAGCGGCGACAGCCCCAACTCCGAGTAGACCCGTTGTTGTAACGGGGTCATCTCCACGGTGACGGTTTGCCGTACCGGAGCCGGACGGCCTTCTGAGGACTCCGTCCCGCTGGCGCGAACGGTGCGGGCTGGGGAAGTGTGATCTTTGCGTGAGGCGGATTCTGCCTCTTCCCCAGGGCCAGAACGGCGGGGTTCTTGACGCTTTAGGTCTGCTCCGCCCCCTGGCAGTTGCATCGGCTCTGGGGCTTCCTCTTCTACAGGAGTATCCAGGCTCCGAGCAACGAGGCGCTGGCCAGTGCGGGGATCCCCCCAGTCTTCACGGGGACGCTTGCGTCCCGTTTCAACCCGTGGCTCTTCCTCCAGATCGTCTGAAGTCGTAAAGGGATCCGGGCTGGGGCGTCGTTGTCCGGGGGCAGAGCGCGACCGCCGCAGCAGCGCACGGCTATCGCCTCGAGACAGCCCATCGCTCCCCACTCGCAGGCGTGCCCGTTGGGGGTTGCCATCGCGGGGCAGGATCGGGCCGGCCTCTTCCTCATCCCCTCCTTCCGCCTCGGTGGGTAGCGTTACCGTCAGGCCGCTTTCTATTGTTAACAGATGCCCTGGCTCGGCCCCCGGCAAGCGGGCTAGGATCCCCAGCCCCTCACAGGTGGGGCAAGAATAGCCGAAGATCTCGTAAAGGCTTTGCCCCTGCCGTTTGCGGGTGAGCTCCACCAGCCCCAATTCCGACAGTTGGACCACCTGTGGGCGAGCTTTATCGCTGGAGAGGGCCTTGTTAAAATGCTCCAAAACCAGCAACTGGTCGCGGCGGGAATCCATATCGATGAAGTCCACCACAATCACACCGGCAATGTTGCGCAGCCTCAATTGGCGGGCAATCTCGGTAGCCGCCTCACAGTTTGTCCACAGCACTGTCTCCCGAGAAGTGGCCGATTGGGTGAAGGAGCCCGAGTTAACATCAATTACCGTCAGGGCCTCGGTGGGCTCGATGATGATGTAGCCACCAGAGGGCAGATCCACCCGTGGCCGCAGCGCCTGCCGAATGACCGCGTTGACCCGAAAATACTCCAGAATGGGGGTGGGCTCGCGGTGGGCATCGACAACGACACCGGGGGGCATTTGGCCCTTGTTCCAGCCCTGCAGATAGCTACGGACTCGCTTCGCTCCTGCCGCAGAGTCGGTCACAATACGGTTCACATCGTCGGAGTAAACATCCCGCAGCACCCGCTGAATAAAGTCGTCATCCCGGTTGAGTAGCCCCGGCCCCCGTGCTGCCTGATACTGCTGTTGAATATCTTCCCAGAGTTTCTTCAATTGCTCCAGGTCGTCGATCATCGCTTCTTCGGACACACCTTCCGCTTCGGTGCGCACCAACAGGCCCATCTGCGGGGGTTTAATCAAAATGGCCAGCGACTTCAAACGGTTGCGTTCTTCTCGATCCTCGATGCGGCGGGACAGATGAACGCCTTTTCCGTAGGGTCGCAACACCAAATACCGCCCTGGAAAGGCCAAATCTCCGGTAAGCCTTGGCCCTTTGTTGCCGGTAGGCTCTTTCATCACCTGTACCAGCACCTTTTGCTGCGGCAAGACCAGCTCAGAAATCGAGGCATGACTTCGCTTGAGGCGCAGCGGGCCCAGGTCGCTGACGTGGATAAACCCATTGCGCTCTGCAGGGCCGATGTTGACGAAAGCGGCATCGATGCTGGGCAGAACGTTCTCGATGATTCCGACGTAAACGTCTCCCACTTGGTGAGCGCCGCTGGCGACGATCAGCTCTTGCACTTGATCTTCGGCGAAGACGGCTGCCACGCGATGTTGCTCGGCAATGACAATCTGCCTGGGCATTAACTTCCCTCCCCGCCCCAAGGGCACGCGGTTACGGATTGAACCCTCGTTCTGGCGAGGTGTTGTCCTTTTGCTGGGATCTGCTCAAGTTTCTTTAACCAGGATCGAGTCGTCATGGGGCTGTCCATTACCCTCAGCTCTGCTTTGACGCTTGGCTTTGTTTCCTCTCCAATGGGTGAGGTGAGTTTAAGTGCATGTGAACTACCCAATGCTGGCTCTGGTGGGTACAGCGGGGGGCTTCTGCTGATTGGAAGGAAAACTCATCGGATGGGATGAATGGATTCGGTGAGGTTTGCATGGAGATTCATGGATGGGCTCAATCGATAGGCTCAGGGAGCAAGACGGCTCCGCCTCGGGAGATCGAACGCTGGCCCATTGCAGAACCCCAGTTGTGCGGCCCAGCCTGTTCGCGAAAGCGTCGCGTAGCGATAGTCCACAACAAGACAGGGTTTGCGCGCGGAAAGAAGCACCTTCTCAGGGTAAAATTTTCTGGTTAGATCTGGGCTAGGTCGAAGAGGCACACTTTTCTGTTGCACCTATCGACTCGACCCCATCACGCCTGTTACCTGCCCTGGGTACTGAGTTAAGAGTGTCTCCATTCCAGAATCCGGCCCAGCTTTTGCCTGCTGCTCACCCCGCCCTTGGTCAAGTTGATGCTTGGCGAGCCCCACAGCGGCAGGAGCCAGCAATAGCAGCATTATAGCGCTTGTGGGATCCCTCAGCCCAGACAGACCCTTAGCCCTTGGGTTGCTCCCAGAGGAAGTGCTCAATCTGGATCGGCTAGGGGGTTCTCCCACAACAGGCGCAGCCGCTTTGCCGTCTGTAGTGTCCAGTGGGGCAACCCCAATGACTCGGCCATTTGAACCAGATGGGTGGGCCGCAGGTAGGCACCGTCGTTGCGGCAACTGCCCCGGTAAAGGAGGCAAGCGCTGCCCTCGGGGGTCAGGCCCTGAAACTCTAGGTAGTAAAGCAGGGCGCGGGCATTGAAGGGAGAGGACTTGCCAGACTTGGAGGTTTTTTCAATCCAGATTTCCTGCGCGTCTAGGATCTGGGTGACCCAGGCAGGCCAAGAGGACTCCGTCCCGCTGCCGTGAACGGCTTTGGGCAACTCGCAGCTCACCGTAAGCTGATATTCGGCGGCGTAAACGGCTGCGGTGGCCGAGGGATCCCGAAGGCTAATTTCTTGGACCGCTTGGATGGGGATCTCCGGGGGCAGCTGTTCGCTCAGAAGGGCGCGCAGTTTCTCAGGCGTCAGAGGACCTTCAGGCCGATCCAGCAGCTCCAGATCCAGGATTTCGCCGTAGCCTTCCTGGCCGATGGGCAGAGCGTTGGCGTTGGCCAGGCGGGGCATGGGGTGGTAGCCGCCGCTGAAGGCCAGAGGTAACCCCGCTCGCCGACAGGCCCGTTCCCACAGGCGCATGAGATCCAGGTGGCCCAGCCAGCGCAGATCCCCGATTTTGCCGTAGGTGATGCGGAAACGCTGGGCAGGTGGCTCCGGCTCCAGGGGATCCGGGGTGGGGGTGGGTTTGCTCTGCAGGGGCGGGACGGGCGGAGGGGGAATGACGATGTTGTGGCCGAAGCCGGGGCCGCAGATGCCGCAGGCGGAGCAGCCCTCGAAGGAGCAGTCTTCCACGGTGAGGGCTTCCAGGGCGCGGCGGTAGTCTTTTTGCAGCCATTTTTTGTCGATGCCGGTATCGATGTGATCCCAGGGCAAGGGATCCTCCAGGCCCAATTCCCGGATGGGGAGATGGGCGCAGAGGGCGACCGGATCGGCGGCAGGATCCACCTCTTCGCCGCAGTAGGCCCTCACCCAGGCAGCATAGGCGGTGTCGATGCTTTCCCACCAGGCATCCATGCCGGCACCGGCCCGCCAAGCCCGCTCGATCATCTGTCCCAGGGAGCGATCCCCTTTGCCGATGAAGTCTTCCAGGATGCTGAAGCGGATATCGGTGAAGTGGGCTTTGACGCCCCGCAGCCGCCGCAGCTCCTTCTGCAGCAGGGCCTGCTTCCGCTGCACGTCGGCATAGTCTACCCGGTGCCACTGGAAGGGGGTGTGTGGCTTGGGGGTGAAGTTGGAGAGGGTGAGGGTAAATTCCACCCGCTTGCGACCCAGGGCTGCACATTCTCGCTGCAGCATCTCGACGGTGCGGGCGATCCCCAGGACATCGGCGTCGGTCTCGCCGGGCAGGCCAATCATGAAATAGAGCTTGATTTTGTCCCAGCCCTCTTGGACGGCGGTGCGAATGCCGCGAATCAAGTCGGCATCGGTGAGGCCCTTGTTGATGATGTCCCGCAGCCTTTGGGTGCCAGCTTCGGGGGCAAAGGTGAGGCCGGAGCGGCGGGATCCCTTCATGATGGCGGCAATTTGCTCATCAAAACGATCCACCCGCTGGCTGGGCAGGGAAAGGGCAATGTGTTCTCTGAGGAGACGGTTGTGCAGCTCCGCTCCCACCGCCGGCAGGGAAAGGTAGTCGGAGCAACTGAGAGAAGAGAGGGAAAATTCGTTGTAGCCGGTCTTGCGCAAGCCCTGCACCACAGCCTCCACCACTGCTTCCGGAGCCACATCCCGCGCTGGGCGGGTAAGCATTCCCGGCTGGCAAAATCGGCAGCCCCGTGTGCAGCCCCGCCGCACTTCCATCACCAGGCGGTCGTGGACGGTTTCCACCAAAGGCACCAGGCCGACGGAGTATTGGGGTTGAGGCAGGGCCACCCGACGGCGGATGCGCTCCGGCACCCCAGGCACGATGGGCCGCGGTGGGATCCCTTCGTAAAACTGGGGCACGTACACCCCCGGCACCTGGGCCAGCTCCAGCAAGACCTCTCGGCGGGGCTTGGACAGGGATCCGGCCAGCACTTGGCCAATTTCCGGCAGCACCTCTTCCCCATCTCCGAAGACGAAGAAATCGAAAAAGTCGGCAAAAGGCTCTGGGTTGGAGGTGGCGGTTGGCCCACCGGCAAAGATCAGAGGGCACTCTTCCGGGGTAAAGGGCTGCCGCTCCCACCACTTGAGCGGGATCCCGGCCAGGTCCAGCATCTCCAGGATGTTGGTGCCCCCCAGCTCGTAAGCCAGGCTGAAGCCAATGATATGGAAAGCGCGCAGAGGGCGGCGGGACTCCACGGCAAACAGCGGGATCCCCAACTGCCGCAGGCGGGCCGCCAGATCCGGGCCTGGCAAGTAGGTGCGGTCACACAGTTGATCCGGCTGGGCGTTGAGGATGTTGTAAAGGATGAGGTGGCCTAGGTTGGAAGCTCCCACCTCGTACAGCTCTGGATAGCTCAGCACCCAACGCACCCGTGCCGAATCCCAAGGACGGTGGACGGCGCCAAACTCTTTGCCCAAGTAGCGGGCTGGCCGCTGAATCTCAGGGGTGAGCAGGCAATCCAGATCGATGGGACTCAGATCAGTTTGCGCAGTAGCTGGAGAAAGCATTGAGATCCGCCGAGACGTTGACACAGTCACTGATCTGACTCTAGCCGAACTTTTCCAGCAACCCAAACGAAGGGAGAAGCACTTTGCCCCTCTGAGCCCCTAGGTTACAGCCACATCCATTTTGAATGAGCCCGAGGAATGCTCCTCAACCCCTATTCTCGCAGCCAACGGGTGGTGCCATCTTTTTGATCGATGAGGGTGATGCCCAGGGCTTTCAACTGATCCCGAATGCGATCTGCCTCTGAAAAGTTTTTCGCCTTACGGGCTGCCGAGCGCTGCGCGATCAGCTCCTCGATTTTTTTAAAGTTAAGTTCCCCATTTGTAGCTGCTTCTTTGGATCCCTCGAATTCAGAGAATGAGGGCCAACAGAATCCCAAAGTAGCCAAAATCTCCAGCAAGGCAGCGCTTTTTTGTTTGAGGGCCTGGGGCTCCAGATGGGTTTGGCCTTGATGGGTGAACAGGTTGTGTTCGCGGGTGAGTTCTTTGGCCAATTCAAAGGCGATAGCCAGCGCTTCAGGGGTGCCAAAATCATTGTCCATAGCAGCTTGAAAGGCTTGCATGGCCTCAGCATCAGGGGATCCCTTTTCTTCTTTGCAGAAGTGCTGGGCACAGTGGATCCCTTTCTGGAGGGTTTCCCAGCCACGGCTAGCCGCCTGCATGGCTGCCTCGGTGAGATCTATGGGGCTACGGTAGTGGGTCTGCAACAGAAACAGCCGCAAGGCCATGGGGTGATAGACGGCGAGGGCCTGTCGCAGGGTGGTGAAGTTGCCCAAAGATTTGGACATTTTCTCGCCGTTGATGTTGAGAAAACCGTTGTGCATCCAGTACTTGGCCATCGGCTTGCCGGTGATTGGCTCCGATTGGGCCAGCTCATTTTCGTGGTGGGGGAAAATCAAATCTGCCCCGCCGGCGTGAATGTCGATGTGATCTCCCAGGGTCTCCCGCACCATGGCGGAACATTCGATGTGCCAGCCCGGTCGCCCCCAACCCCAAGGGGAGGCAAACCCCGGCTCAGAAGGGGGGGCCGCTTTCCAAAGGGCAAAGTCGAAGGGATCCTGTTTCTCAGCTCCTTCTTCTCCTACCCGGCCACTGGCTCCCGCCTCCATCTCCTCCAGTTTTCGACCGGATAGCTGGCCGTAATCCGGGAACTTGCGGACAGAGTAGTAAACAGAGTACTGAACAGAGGCGGGGGTCTCTGGCTGGTGTCCCGCTTGCAGGAGGGAAGACTGGTCGGTCTGGTGTCGAATGGGATCCCGTACCCGGTAGGCAAAGCCTTTGAGCTCCAAAGATTGGATCAACTGGAACATGGCTTGCAGCGATTGCGTTGCCCTCGGGTAGAAATCGGCCCGCTTGATGTTCAGGCAATCCATATCTCGGAAATACTCGGCGATGAAGCGCTCCGCCACCGCTTGCATGGATTCGCCACGTTCCAACGCCCGCTTGAGGATCTTGTCGTCCACATCGGTAAAATTCTGCACATACTTCACTCGGTAGCCGCGCCACTCCAAGTAGCGACGCACCATGTCCCAAACCACGTAGGTACGCGCATGGCCGAGGTGGCAGAGGTCGTAAACCGTTACACCACAGACATACATCCGCACCAGGGGCTTCTCCTCCGCAACTGGAGCTGCAGATCCCTGGGAATTGCCGACGGAAACGGATTGAGATCCACCTGCTGCCAGCGGCTGAAACACTTCCTTGCGGCGAGTCAATGTGTTATAGACAACCAAATCCATGGGTATCCCTAGTTTGTAGTTTCAGCTACAGCAAAACAGGCTTTGTCTTCCAAAAAAAGACGATGGCGCACTTTGTCTTGAATCGGATGAGGCTCGACAAAATCTCAACGAGCCAAGGGCTGGAACCATTGTGAGGCAAGCATTGTGGCTGAAATTACCTGCCAAGACTTGTCTAGATTTGTTAACTACGGTACTCTAACCTGAGTGCGAGCCAGCCTGTTCATTAGCGAGCTCCACCCCGGCTTGAGTCACCCCTGGGGTGCTCGGTGCCAAGGGGCTTATGCCCCTCATTTTGACATCTTCTTCTCTTGCACTCTAGTGTCAGCCTGTTGGTGTGAGGATGCCTTTAAAACCCACTTTCCCCAATCCCCAAAACGGGGAGCTGGATTTCCGCGGTGCTGCCGTGAGCACCCTTTCCCCCCCACCCCCAAAGGGCTCGGCAGGGATCCCTTCAGAACAGTCCTGGACTTCTGCGGATTCATCTGCCGAGGAAGCCTATCTTCTGGAGTGGGCTCCAGCCCCTCTCTCTGGGCGGTCGAAGCCAAGATGGGTTGGTTTGGCCCTCTCTCTCAGCTTAACGGGCCTGGTATGGCTTCTGAAGCTGGAGGCGGATCCCTGCGCAGAAGCTGGGGAAGAGCAGCTGCCGGCCACCCCCAGGTGCCCAACCGAGCCTGAGACAGCCCATCCAGAGCCGGGGGATTCTGCTCCTGCGCGTCGGGGATATCCGGCTTGGGCCACTGGTCTTTTGCTGATGCTGGGCTTGGCCGGAGTCGCTACCCTACAGCAGCGACAGTTGAATCGCCCCCTGTCTCCGGCGGTAGAGCCGATCCCACCCTCTGTGCATACGCTATCTGGCGCTCTGCAGCAAAACTACGAGCGGAAAAAGGAGCAGCTGCGCCAAGCCTTCGCAGAAGGGCGAATCCCGACAGGAGAAGGGCCCAGAGGCATTCTGGAGCATGAAATTCAGCCGGGGGAAACCCTCTGGCAACTGACCCAGATGTATCAGCTCGACGCGGCTGCCATCACCGTCTCCAATGGTATTCAGGCCAGTACTGAGCTGAAGCCGGGGCAAGTTCTCCTCATCCCCAGCCAACCGGGATTGATCTACACCGTCAAGCAGGGAGACACACTGGAGGACATTGCCAACCGCTACCGAGTTCCCCAGCAGCGGATTATCGAAGCGACTCCTCTGGATCGCCCGGAATATCTGCGCATTGGCCAACGCCTGCTCATCCCCGGCGATGTGGGCGAGTTGATCCAGCGTCAGAAGGAGATGATCGCTGCCCAGAAAGCTCGCGAAGAGGAAGAGCGCCGCCAGCAAGAGGAGGAAGCCCAACGCCAAGCCGAAGCCCAAGCTCGATTACAGGCGGAACAGCAACGCCGGGCCCAGCAAATGGAACAAGAACGGCAGGCCCTCTTGGCCGGTGGATCCCTGACCCACACAGTTGGAGCCAGTGACACCATCGAACGGATCGCCGCCCGCTATGGGGTAACTCAGCGATCCATTATTCAAGCCAACAACTTGCGCAATCCCCACTGGCTGCGCATTGGCCAACGCCTTACGATTCCGGCGCCGGGTACGCAGCCCACCCCTGCTCCTGCCCGACAGGCTCCGCCAGCGCCCCCTCCAGCCCCTCCCCAGGTTCGCAGCAGTGGGTTTGTCTGGCCGGTCTCCGGGCAAATCACCTCTGGCTTTGGCTACCGTCGCGGTCGCCTTCATGCAGGGGTAGATATTCCTGGCCCCGTGGGATCCCCCATTGTAGCCGTTCAGGAGGGAGTGGTGATCTTCGCGGGGAATGCTGGGGATGGCTACGGCAATCGAGTGGACATTCGCCATCCCAACGGAATTGTTACTCGCTATGCCCACGGCCATCAGATTTATGTTTCCACGGGACAGTACGTGCAGCAGGGGCAGACAATCATGAGCCGCGGCAGCACTGGCTGGAGCACAGGGCCGCATCTGCACTTTGAAGTCCGCCCCGGCGGGGGCGCGCCTGTGGATCCCCGGCCTTATCTGCCCTGATCCTGTCTTGAACAGAGACCGTGCAGAACAGCCAGCCTGGCCATAAATTGCTAGCCTAAAGACAGCAAACTCCAGACCGTAGGAACACGCCGATGCAGTGGGTGAACGCGCTCTCCCAGCTCCCTTCCCTAGAAGCGGCTCTGCGGCAGGTGGTGGAGGAAGCCAAGGCCAAGCTTCAGGCGGCCCAGCTGAAAAGTGCCTTGAGTCGGCAGGTGCAGACGGTGGGATCCGGCAGCTTGCCGGGGCTGCTGACGGGGTATGTCCCCTCTCAGCCTCTGCGGCCCAACCTGGGGGTTTTGTTTGTGTCGGCGGCCTTTGCCAGCGAATACATCCGGGTGTTGCCGTTGCTGTCGGGGCTGCTGGAGGTGGACGTTTTGATCGGCTGCTCCGGGGGTGGCATTGTGGGTGGCGGGCATGAAATTGAGGATGGCCCGGCTCTCTCCTTGTCTTTGGCGGTCATGCCGGAGGTGGTGCTGCATCCTTTTCATCTGCGGGGGAACCAATTGCCAGACTTGGATGCGGCTCCTTCTGCCTGGGTCGATTGTGTTGGGGTTTCGCCGCAGAGCAAGCCTCATTTTCTGCTCTTGGCCGATGGATTTTCCTCTGGCATCTCAGAGTTGCTGCAGGGGTTGGATTTCGCCTATCCGGGATCCGTCAAAGTGGGGGGATTGGCCAGTGGGGGCCGCGGCCCTCGGGGCAATGCTCTGTTTTTGCTGGATGCGCGTACCCTCACACCTCGGCGGGAGCTGTATCGAGAGGGCACAGTGGGGCTAGCGCTCTACGGCAATGTGGTGCTGGATGCAGTGGTGGCCCAGGGGTGTCGCCCCATTGGGGATCCCTTGCGGGTGACGGAAGCAGAGGGGAATGTGATTCTTGGCTTGGAGGGTCGCCCTCCTCTAGCGGTTTTGCAGGACTTGGCAGAGCGGCTCAGTCCCGTGGATCAGCGATTGGCCCGCCACTCTCTCTTCATCGGCCTGCTGATGGATGAGTTCAAGTCGGAGCCGACGCCGGGAGATTTCCTCATTCGCGTAATCTTGGGCGTTGATCCGCGCGTGGGGGCGCTGGCCATCGGGGATCAGGTGCGCCCTGGCCAGACGGTGCAATTTCATCTGCGGGATGCCCAGACTTCGGCAGAAGATCTGCGTTGGGCCCTCAGCCGCTATTGTGCCGAGCGCAACTTGAGGCAAAGCCCCTCTCAACCGAGGCCGGAGCCTTGTGGGGCGTTGATGTTCTCCTGTTTGGGGCGAGGCAAGGGCCTGTACGGCACTCCCGATTTTGACTCGCAACGGTTTCGGGAATTGCTTGGAGAGCTGCCCTTGGGGGGGTTCTTTTGCAATGGTGAGATCGGCCCCGTTGGGGGATCCACCTTTTTGCACGGCTACACTTCCTGCTTCGGGATCTTCCGGCCCGCCCACTAGAGGGGGGATCCCTTGCCCTAAGAGCCGGCAAAATTAGATAAACTGAGGATCTGCTGTCAACAGCTTGGTCAAGGGTTTCTCATGCAGCTTCATCTTAGCGAGCCGCCACTCACTCAAGGGGAATGTGCCCTGGTCTATTGCTTTGCCGCTTCCGGCGGGAATGGCCGCTTTCCTCTGCCCCCTGAGATCGCCTCTTGGGATGAAAAGGCGTGGTCAGGGCTGGTGGCGGAAACCGTTCAGGAGCAGGGGTTTCAGGGGAAGCCGAATAGCAGTGTTGCCCTGCGCCTGACAGGAGAGATCCGCAAACTGGTGTTGGTGGGGCTAGGGGATCCCGCCGCCCTAACGCTAGAAGCCCTACGACGGGCCACAGCCAACGGCCTGCGCCAGGCTCACAGCCTAAAAGCCAAGCAGGTGATGCTGTCTTTGCCGGAGACGGGGTTGGATCGGGTGCGTGGGGTTCAGGCGGTGGCCGAAGCCTGCCTACTGGTGGCGCACCGGGACAATCGGTTTAAATCTTCAGCCAAAGGGGAAGAGGAAAACAGCTTTTCTGTGCAGGAAGTAACTCTCTTGGTGCCGGGGTTGGCCCAGGCTCGCCCCGATTACGAAGTCGCGCTGCAGCGGGCCATTGAGATGGCGGCAGGAACCATCTTGGCTCGGGAATTGGTGGCTGCCCCCGCCAACATTGTTACTCCTCTTGCCCTGGCCGATACCGCCCGCCAACTGGCCCAGGAATATGGTCTAGAGGTGGAGATTTTGGGACAGGAAGAATGCGAAGCTCTGGGGATGGGGGCTTTTTTGGGTGTGGCCAAAGCCTCTGACCTGCCGCCCCAGTTCATTCACCTCACCTACAAGCCGGCACAAGGGGATCCTGTTACCAAATTGGCCCTGGTGGGCAAGGGGCTGACCTTTGATTCCGGTGGGCTGAACATCAAAACCGACTCCCGCAGCATCGCCATGATGAAAACCGACATGGGGGGAGCAGCGGCAGTTTTGGGAGCTGCACGGGCCCTAGCCGCCCTCAAGCCGCAAGTGGAGCTGCACTTCATCGTCGCTGCCACGGAAAACATGATCAGCGGCCATGCCATCCACCCAGGGGATATCCTCACCGCCTCTAACCAAAAGACCATCGAGGTCAACAACACCGACGCAGAAGGTCGCCTCACCTTGGCGGATGCACTGGTGTTTGCGGAAAAGCTGGGCGTTGATGCCATCCTCGATCTGGCTACCCTGACCGGTGCCTGTGTGATTGCCCTGGGGGAAGAAATTGCCGGCTTGTTCACCCCGGATGAGACGTTGGCCCAGGAGCTACAGCAAGCTGCCAACCTTTCCGGCGAAAAAATCTGGCGCCTGCCGCTGGAAGAAGGCTACTTCGAGGGTCTCAGCTCCATTGTGGCCGACATGAAAAACACCGGCCCCCGCTCAGGGGGATCCATCACCGCTGCCCTGTTCCTGAAGCAGTTTGTGGAGAAAACCCCTTGGGCCCACCTGGATATAGCAGGCCCCGTTTGGACAGAGAAGGATGCAGGCTACAACAACAAAGGGGCCACCGGTTATGGGGTGCGCACCCTGGTGGAGTGGGTCTTGGCGCGGCAAGCCGCAGCAGCTTGCTCATAACCCCGCCTTTCTGGACGTTGGGCCTTGAAAAAGCATCTACTGAGGGAGGAGCCAAGGGCTGCTTGGCTGGAGCTGTCCGATCCCTAAAATAGGCTTAAAAAAGAGTCTAGGTATTGAGTAGCACTTTGCAAGGCTTCCCCTCAGGGAATAGGATCCCCGCATCAAAGTAGCTGGCACAAGGCCCCCTGCGCCGGATCCTCCCATGAAAGACCTTTACCGCGAGCTGGAATTACAGCCCAATGCAACTCTAGAAGAAATTAAAGAGAGCTACAGGCGGCTTGCCAAAGAATACCATCCCGATAAACTTCACCCAGATACACCTGTTAAGGGGCGGCAGTACATTGAGGAAAAGTTTAAGTCTATTCAGGAAGCATACTCGGTCCTGAGTGATCCTGTGAAGCGAAAAGCCTATGACTCCCAAAGGCTTTCCCAGACTTCGCCCACAAAAGGGAGCGGGTATGACCAAGACTTAAAAGCAGAACGCGGTTACAGCACACAAGATGGCAAACCTTGGCCCTTTGACTTCGACAAGATAAAGGAAGCTGCAGAAGAGATAGAACGTCGTAAGAAAAACATCGAGGCCAACTATAACCAAAGAGTAGAGCAAGTTAAGTCTGAGTTAAGGAGAAACTTGATCTCTATCGGAATAAAACAAGAGGAAGCTAAAATTGATCATACCTTTGCCACCAAAAGTGACACTATACTGGGTGCCCTCTCGCTTTTAGTCCTGAGCTTGTTCATTGGTGCCTTAAGTAGCTCAATCGGGCTTGTGCTCTTTCTAATCTCAGTTATTAGTCTTTTTATGGCCATTTTTGATAAAGGATATAGCAAGTCGCAAGTTGAGAGCGCTAAGAAGCTACAGGAAGAGGCAAAATCAGTAATAGCCCAGATAGAGAAAGATAGGAACTCGAAGCTTTCCCAGCTTGAGCTTCACTGTAGAAGTAGGATCGATCATTTTAAAGCTGTCCCTATCGAATCTATATCCCCATTTTATAAGTGGGCTGAGTGGGGAGGATCAGCTATTTTTGCTAACTGCAATGAAGGAAAAGGCAGATGCTAAAAGCCTAGAAGAAAACTTGAAGATAGCGGCTGGAGTTGCTGTGGGTATTGGCATACTAGCCGCCTTATTTGGGCTGGGAGGTGGATTTCACCCATTCTGAATCTCAAGAAGAGGCAAAACACTGCTTCATCTCCTGCAGCACCTGGGCATCTTGAGAGGCCGTTCTCGCGCCCGCTTGAGCAGCCCAGCACTTAAGACTCTCGATTTGGTCGCGGGCAATCGAGGCCAAAGGCACGGTTTCGCGGATGGCCTGCAGGATATCCTCTTGGGTAAAGTCCCGCCGGGCGCCGCTGCCACTGCCCCCAAAGGCGTTGTACATGGCATCTACAATGGCTTGCTCGATCTCGGCACCACTGAAATCCTGAGCTGCGGCTGCCAAGGCTTCCAGGTCGAACTCTCGCAGGCGGCTGGGGCGCAACCGCTGCAAATGCACCCGGAAGATCTCTTTGCGCTCAGCGTGGGTGGGCAGGTTCAAGAAGAAAATCTCGTCAAAGCGGCCCTTGCGCAACAGCTCTGGCGGCAGCAGCGGCACGTTGTTGGCGGTGGCCACAATGAAAACAGGGCTGGTTTTCTCCTGCATCCAGGTAATCAGGCTGCCAAACACCCGGCGGCTGGTACCAGAATCTCCATCGGCACTGCTGGTGATGTTGCCAAAGGCTTTGTCGATCTCGTCGATCCAAAGCACGCAGGGGGCCATCGCCTCTGCCAGTTGGATCATCTGCCGCACCCGGCTTTCCGACTCGCCGACGATGCCGGCAAACAGCCGCCCGGCATCCAATCTCAGCAGGGGCAGCCGCCACTCATTGGCGATGGTCTTGGCGGAGAGGGATTTGCCGGTGCCCTGGATCCCGACCAGCAGCACGCCTTTGGGGTTGGGCAGGCCATAGCGCCGCGCCTCTTCGGTAAAGGCTTCCTGGCGCACCCGCACCCAGGCCTTGAGATTATCTAGGCCCCCCACGCTTTTGAGGGTCTCGCGGGCGGTGAAAAACTCCAGGATGCCGGTTTGGCGGATGGCCTGCTTTTTTTCCTCTAGCACCAGGTCGATATCGGCTTCATTGACCTCCTGCTTGGCGGCCAAAGCGCGGGCCAAAACGCGGCGAATACGTTCTCGGCTCAGCCCTTGACAGGCTTTGACCAGTTGCTCGCGGGCCAGAGGGGTAAGCTTGAGCTTATCTGGAGCCACATAGAGCTGGATGAGGCGGCTGATCTCTTCGCTGTTGGGCAGGGGAATATCGACGACGGTGATCTCCTCCGTCAGGTCGCTGGGCACTTCCAGGGTGTGGCTGAGCAGGATCAGCATCTTGCGGGTGCGCTTGAGCTCGCGGCTGAGGTTTTTCAGCTCCCGGATGATGGGAGCGTTTTTGTCGCTGCTGGCGTTGCGCAACACAAAGTGCAGATCCCGCAGCACAAACAGGGTGTCCTCGTTGGGGGCAGAGCGCCACACCCGCCCCAGAGCTGCCATGATGGAGCCCCGATCCTCGCCTGTATCTTGCCAGCCCCGCACCAAGTCCCAGAACAACAATTGCCGCGGTGGGTCTGTCCGTCTGGCTACTTGGGTTAGCACGGCATCGGCAGGCTCTTCTTCTGGAGAGACCAAGTAAACCAGGGGGTAGCGGGCCCGGATCATCAAATCCAGCTCTGTCACCAGCCCTGCTTGCAGCTCCGCCGGGATCTCGACCAGGGCAGGATCCCTGCTGTCTGGATTTGTTTTTCTTGCGGCTTCTGTCATCGCCTCTGGAGTTTAGAACATCCTTACTTCATCTTCCTCTCACTTGTTCAGAAACCATTTGGATTGGAACAGCCAATAAGCAGCAAAATGCTCACGGTTGAGCTTCACGGTTGATCTTTAGGATAGGGCAGGGATCCCTTGCAGTTCGGCCAGCATGGTGCGGGCTGTCTGGGTGGGATCGGCAGCTTCCATCAAAGCCCGCACCACAGCTACACGGGTGGCCCCAGCTCGACGCACCTCGGGCAGGTTGTGGGGATCGATGCCGCCGATGGCAAACCAGGGCAGGTGGGCTTTCTCGGCAGCCAGGCGCACGTACTCCAGGCCGGCAGGGGGTTTCTCCGCTTTGGTGGGGGTGGGGTAAACGGGGCCGACGCCAATGTAGTCCACGTCGCTGTTCAGGGCTTGGGCCAGCTCTTCGGCGTTGGTGGTGGACAGGCCAATGAGCCGCTGGGATCCCAGGAGGTGCCGAGCTTGGGCGACCGGCAGATCCGTCTGGCCCAGGTGAACCCCATCAGCCTGGCTGACCAGAGCCAAGTCCACCCGGTCGTTGACGATCATCAGCGCCTGGTAGCGGTCGCACAGCTGCCGCAGCTGTTTGAGATCCCGCAGCATCTCGCCGTCGGGGAGGTTTTTGCGGCGATATTGCACCAGGGTCACCCCGCCCCGCAGGGATTTTTCCACCACCTCTAGCCAGTGGGGCACAGGGCTGGTCACCAAATAAAGATGGGCTGCCAGGAGACGCTGCCGCAGGGATCCGCCCAGCAGTTCACTTTCCAAGACGTAGAGCCGATAGCGCATGTCTTTGGCCAGCTTGGCCAGGCCAGGGGCCACCCAGTGGTGGGATTCGGCCAACTTGCCGTATTCTTCTAACACCCGCAGGGCTTCTTGCACACGGCTGCAATTGGCTTGCAAGAGGTGGCGGAGATCCCGCCGTTGCTCCTCTTGCGGGTGGGAGATCTGGGTGCCTGGATCGGCGGAAGTATCGCGGGCCAAACGCAGGGGATCGCTGTGCCAGCGGGCCAGGGCTTGGCGCATGGCCTTGCATTCGGCAGAGAGCTTTCCCTCTTCCAGGCCGAAACGAAACCATTCTTCCAATACCCGTAGTCCTTCACGAGCTCGATCGAGGTTGGCATCCAGAATACGGGCGACGGCCTGGGGTTTCATGTTCCCTATACGTGGGAAGAGAGTTGCTTAATTTTTACCAAAAAAATGCGCCTAAAGCCCCGTCCTACCCTTAGCCGGAAGCAAGTCAGTAGGGTGGAGAGTAGTCAATTCACTGTAAATCGGAATGGTTTCCCTGAGGCTGTCCTTGGCCCTGAGGAGAAAGAGGGTGATGCCATAAGGCGTTAAGAAAGGCTTGCTGCGGCGTGTGTCCCCAGGCGAAGGCCCGTGGGCCGGCCCCTTCCGGCAAGTAGGCCCAAGCATAGCGCTCGCAGGCGGGAAAGTAGCGGATCTCCCACCAAGTTCCCCCTACAGGCACATCTTTCACTGCCCGCAAGAAAGGGCCGCGATGGCGGGCGAGGCGCTCTTCTATAAAGTAGGGGCCTTCCAGCTGAAGGGCTTCTACCGCTGCAATAAGCTCGGCTCGTTGTCGCTCATTTCGGATCATCTCCCGGGTTCCCCTCTTGGATTGGCTCTATTCTATGAGGAGATTTCTGGTGAGCTGGGGGATCCCTCTTGATTCAGCCCAGATTGCGCCTACGGCAAGCTGTGGAAACCCAATGGAATCCAACGAATCCACCGCAGGTGCTGTGTCTGAGCAATGGACACGGGGAAGATGAGGTGGGCAGTCGCCTTGCTGTTGCCCTAGTCCAACTGGGGATCCCGGTGCAAGCCTTGCCGATTGTGGGAGAAGGGACAGCCTACCAACGCCAAGGGATCCCCCTGCTGCCCATTGCCCAGGTGATGCCGTCGGGGGGGTTTATTTATCAGGATTGGCGGCAGTTGTGGCGGGATTTGCGGGCCGGTTTGCTGGGGCTGACGGGGCGGCAATTGGCGTTGGTTCGGCGGGCAGCAGCCCAGAGGAACCTGGTGCTGGCCGTGGGGGATATTGTGCCCTTGCTGATGGCATGGTGGAGCGGGATCCCCTACGCCTTTGTGGGCACGGCCAAGTCGGACTATTACTGGCGGGATGAAGGGGGGCCCTACCGACGCCCCTGGATCCCTTTTGGGCAGCCGATTTCCGATTACCTGCCCTGGGAGCGCTGGCTGATGGCCCACAAGCGCTGCCTGGGTTCTTTTTTGCGGGATGAGCTGACGGCTACAGCTTTGCAAAAACGGGGCCTAAGGGCCTTTTACCTGGGCAACCCGATGATGGATGGCCTAGAGCCACGCGGGACATTGCCTTTGGATCCCCACCGGCCGGCCTTGCTGCTCTTGCCCGGATCCCGTCCGCCGGAAGCCTATCGCAACTGGGCCCTGATGATGCAGGTGGTGGAGCGGCTCCCAACGGAGCTGCAAGTCTATGCTGCCCTCAGCCCCAACCTGGAGCGAGACCCGCTTCAGGCTCGGATCCCATCTCAGCGCAGCGATGTGCTTCTGGTTTGGGGGGACTTCGGCGCCTGTGCCCAACGAGCAACGGTGGTGCTGGCCATGGCGGGAACGGCCACCGAGCAATGTGTGGGCTTGGGAAAACCGGTGGTGACCCTGCCGGGAGAGGGACCGCAGTTTACCCCGCGCTTTGCCGAAGCACAGACTCGTCTTTTGGGATCCGCCGTCCACCTGACCTCAGTGGAGCAGGCTCCCGCCGTGGTTGGCCGGATTCTGGAACGCCTGGCCGCCGATCCCAACTACGCGGCTGAGTTGCGGGCCCATGGACGCCGCCGCATGGGATCCCCAGGGGCCGCCCGGCGCATTGCCGCTCAACTTCGAGATTGGCTCCGGCCAGCCGGCCCGGTTTTGGAACCGTTCGAGCCAGACACATTGTGAGCCAGACACATTGTGAAATATATTGTGAAATGGGGAGCAGGTCGTTAAAAGGCCCGACTTATTGCTGTTAAGTTTAGTTTTCCGTTTTTAAGTATAAGTATTTGATGGCCTTGAACCTTCTTTTGGGGTTGGAGAGCAGTTGGTGGATCCCTTGCTATGGGTGGGCGGGAACAGCTTTGGCCATTCCCTGGGCAACGGGGTGGGTCAAGGGCAGTGGCCCGCGCCCGGCAGCTTACCTCAACATCCTTCTGACTTTTGCCGCCTTTGCCCATGGCCTTTGGCTGTTGCGGCAGGTTTGGGGTCGGGATCCCCAGATCCTGAACTACCCCTGGTTTCGGGTGGCCGATTTGGATTTGACTCTGTCTTTGGAGATCTCGCCCCTGACAATGGGGGCCGTCGTCTGGATCAGCGGTTTGAGCCTGCTGGCCCAGATCTATGCGCTGGGGTATTTGGATAAGGACTGGGGCCTGGGTCGCTTTGCCGCCCTGATGGGCTTTTTCGAGGGGGGAATGACAGGGATCGCCCTCAGCGACTCGCTGTTTTTCAGCTATGCCCTGCTGGAGATGCTCACCCTTTCCACCTATTTGCTGGTGGGCTTTTGGTACGCCCAGCCTCTGGTGGTGACGGCGGCGCGGGATGCGTTTTTAACCAAGCGGGTAGGGGATCTGTTGCTGCTGATGGGGGTGGTGGCAATTTCCAACTTTTCTGGGGCCTTGACCTTTTCCGGCCTGCGGGACTGGGCGGCTACGACTAGCTTGGATCCGGCCTGGGCGGCTTTGATGGGGTTGGCTTTGATTGCAGGGCCTTTGGGGAAATGCGCCCAGTTTCCGCTGCACCTGTGGCTGGATGAGGCGATGGAAGCGCCCAACCCGGCTTCGATTTTGCGCAATTCGGCAGTGGTGGCCTGCGGGGCTTTTGTGCTGATTAAGCTGCAACCGCTACTGGCCCTGTCGCCGATTACGAATGGGGTCTTGGTGGCCATCGGCACGATCACAGCCCTGGGCGGATCCCTGGTGGCCTTGGCGCAAATCGATATCAAACGCACCTTCTCCTACTCCACGAGTGCCTACTTGGGGTTGGTGTTTGTGGCAGTGGGAATGCAGCAGCCGGAGCTGGCCCTGGAGTTGCTGCTCATGCACGGCCTGGCTAAGGCGCTGCTGTTTATGGGGGTGGGATCCCTCATCTACACCACCGCTACCCAAAACCTGACGGAATTGGGAGGGTTGCGCAGCCGTATGCCGGCCACAGTTGCCGCCTTTGCGGTGGGATCCCTGGGGATGGTGGCTCTGCTGCCCCTAGGGTGCTTTTGGACGCTGACCCGCCTGGCGCTGGTCTACAGCGGGGTGCAGCCGGCCCTGGTGGGGGTGCTGCTGCTGGTGAATGGGCTGACGGCTCTCAACCTGGCGCGGGTGTTTGGCCTGGTCTTTTTGGGATCCCCGCAACCCAAAACCCGCCGGGCCCCTGAGGTGGGCTGGCTGATGGCTCTGCCCATGGGCATCCTGACGGTGCAAACCTTGCTCATGCCCTGGCTGTTGGGGCGCTGGGGGCTCTATCCCGACTGGAACCCGCAGCTGAGGTGGATGGCGGCTCTGCTGACGGCTGCTGGGCTGGTGGGGGCAGCCATTGGCGGCTGGCTGTACTGGGGGGACCAACGGAGGGTATATCTGCCCTGGCCGGAGTTGCAGGATCTGCTGGCCCACGACTTTTACACGGGGCACCTCTACCAAGCCCTGGTGGTGCAACCGGTCAGCGCCCTCTCCCGCGGATTGGAGTGGCTGGATCGCAACGGAGTGGACGGCTTGGTGAACGGGGTGAGCCTGGCCTTTTTCTTCAGCGGCGAAGCCCTCAAGTACACCCTGTCGGGGCGGATGCAACTCTATGTGCTGGTGATTGTCATCGGGATGGTGTTGGTTACAGCTTGGCTACTGCGTTCGCCCCATTTGGGGTTGGCCTATTGATGGGAGAGAGCCATGTTGAGCCTTTTGATTGGGATCCCGTTGTTGGGGAGCATCTTGATTGGGTTGATTCCCGAGCAGGCGGGGAAGGGCTTGCACCGGGCTTTGGCCTTGGGGTTTGGGTGGGTTTTGTTTGGCCTGAGCGCGGGGCTGTTGCTGATCTTTGACCCCCACCTTGGATCCCTGCAATTGGCGGAAAGGATGGCCTGGATCCCCCAGTTGGGCTTGGTTTATGAGGTGGGAGTGGATGGGATCTCTCTGCCTTTGGTGGTGATGACCGGGCTGCTGGTGCTGATGGCCATTTGGGCCAGTGGCCAGGTGGAGCGGCCCCGCCTCTACTACAGCTTGGTGCTTATGCTGGCGGCAGCGGTGGCCGGAGCTTTTTTGGCTCAGAATTTGCTGCTGTTTTTCCTGTTCTATGAAGTGGAGCTGATCCCCCTGTATTTGCTCATCGCCATCTGGGGAGGGCCGCGCCGCACCTATGCCGCCACCAAGTTTTTGGTTTACACCGCTCTGTCGGGGATCCTCCTCTTGATTGGCTTTTTCGGCCTCAGTTGGCTGAGCGATGCCCACAGCTTTACCTACACCGTCCTGCAGGCCCACCCTTTACCTCGGCTGTCGCAGATCCTTTTGCTCATTCCCATTCTGCTGGGCCTGGCCATCAAGATCCCCTTGGTGCCCTTCCACACCTGGTTGCCGGATGCCCATGTGGAGGCTTCCACCCCCATTTCCGTGTTGCTGGCGGGTTTGCTTTTGAAGTTGGGCACCTACGGCCTGGTGCGCTTTGGCCTGCAGCTCTTGCCGGATGCCTGGGATCAAGCCGGGCCTTGGCTGGCCGGTTGGGCGGTGGTTAACGTGCTCTATGGATCCCTGAACGCCTTGGTGCAGCAGGATATGAAAAAGCTGGTGGCCTACAGCTCCATTGCCCACATGGGCTACATCCTCTTGGCTGTAGCAGCAGCCACTCCCCTCTCCCTGGTGGGATCCGTCTTCCAGATGGTCAGCCATGGCCTCATCTCCTCGCTGCTGTTTCTTCTGGTGGGAGCCGTCTATGCCAACACCGGCACACGGGATCTCAAGCTGCTGCGGGGATTGCTCAACCCGGAGCGGGGCTTACCGCTTATTGGCAGCTTGATGGTGCTAGGGGTGATGGCCAGTGGCGGCACACCGGGCATGGTGGGCTTTATAGCTGAGTTCACCCTCTTTCGGGGCAGCTTTGCCGTCTTTCCCCTGCAAACGCTCCTGTGCATGGTGGGGACGGGATTGACGGCGGCCTATTTTCTGCTGATGGTGAACCGTGTCTTTTTTGGGCGCCTCTCGCAAGTGGCCATAGCCATGCAACGCCACGCCACTGAAGAGCGCCTGCCTGCTGTTGTTTTGGCAACGCTGGTGGTGTTACTGGGCCTGCAGCCTAGCTGGGCAACCCGCTGGGTGGAGTCCACCACCTTGGCCTTGGCCAAGGCTAACCTAGCTGGTGTTGCAGGACTGGTCACTGCCTTTCAGTTTGGGTTGTCTTCCTTTTGATGATTTGATGAGATCGACGGAGTTTCTTTTGCTCCCATGACTGCCACTCTTGCTCCTGCTCCTTCCTGCTTCTTTCTGGCCGGCTTATCTCCTCTGGAGCAACTGCAACTGGCTCCTATTGTCCAGCGCCTAGAGGCAGGGGGAGCCCTTGTGCCGGATGCCCCTGCCAATCGCCTAGAGGTCATTGGCATCCTGCATAGCTACGGCGAGGTGCTGGATGCCTATTCGCGCAATTTGATCTTTATTGCCGACCACCAATTTTTGGAGCTTTTTCCGGCGTTCAAGTATTTCAACGGCGAGATTACCCTGGGCAAATGGCTGCGCTACCTGTGGCATGACCGCATCAACTACGAGTTTGCCGAATACTGCATGAAGGCTATGCTCTGGCATGGGGGAGGGGGGCTAGACCGCTACCTGGATACCCCTGAATTTGTCGAGCGGGCCAAGAGAGCCATCCGGGCCAAAATCCGCTTCAATCCCTTCTTGCAGGGCTTGGGGATCTTGTTTCCCGACTTTGCTCTAGAACAGGTGCGCATGCTGGCTATGTACAGCGGCTTGGGCCAGTTTTGGCGGGTGATGAGCGATATTTTCCTGGCGCTGGCCAAGCGCTCTGAGACAGAACCCCACCTCACCATTCCCGACGTGGTGGCTCACATCCAGCAGGGGTTGGTGGCAGCTGCCGACAAGCCTATCACCTACGCTCCCTGCATCTGGGGCCGCCGCTACGAGATCATCCCTCTCTCGGCGGGTCTGACTTTCCTATCAGATACGGCTATTCCCTATGTGGAAGCGGTGTTTTTCCGCTCCTTTCCCTTTATGGGCACGGTTTCCTACAACGCCCAGGCCCACCAGATCCCGGCTGAGCAGGCTGACTTTGCCTACGGCGCCCTCTACGCCGATCCGCTGCCGGTAGGCAGCGCTGGGATCCCGCCTACCCTGTTGATGCAGGATATGATGCGCCACCTGCCCCCCTACTTGCGAGAGCACTACCGCCGCCAGCCTCGCGGGGATGATGACCTGCGGGTGAAAATCTGCCTCAGCTTCCAAAAGGCCATGTTCTGTGTTACCACTGCCGCCCTGCGGGCTCTTGCCCCCTTCCCTCTGGAAACTCAGGATCCCCAGCAGCAGTTGGCCAACCGCAAGTTTCTGGCTCCTTGGCTGCAGCGCCTGCTGGGATCCCGTCTGTTAAAGGTGCAGGAAGAAAGGGTTGAGGCCTAGCTGAGCTGGGAACTGCTACTTTTGGTTACTGGAAGGGGGATCCCCTTTTCGGATACAATATCTGCGCCCAGTTGAGCAATGGGGTGGCGTAGCCAAGTGGTAAGGCAGAGGTCTGCAAAACCTCTATGCGCCAGTTCGAATCTGGCCGCCACCTTTTAAACCTCACTTGCATCCCAAGCAGGGCAAGCATGAAAGACAAGCTGATATTGATGATCCCCGGCCCCACTCCCGTTCCCGAGAGTGCGCTGCTGGCGATGGCACGGGGGCCCATCGAGCACCGCAGCAAAGAGTTCACCGCCATTTTGGAAGAGGTCACCGATGGGTTGCGCTGGCTGCACCAAACCACCTCCGATGTGTTTGTCTTTTCCGCCAGTGGCACCGGCGCTATGGAAGCCGGGATCCTCAACACCCTCAGCCCTGGGGATCGGGTTTTGGTGGGGGTGAACGGCAAGTTTGGGGAGCGCTGGGCGGAAATGTCCGAGCAGTTTGGCCTTCAGTGTGAGCGGGTGGAAACCCCCTGGGGGATCCCTTACCCCGTCGAGATCTTCCAAGAAAAGCTGGCTGCCGACCGGGAAAAAA
This sequence comes from Thermostichus sp. OS-CIW-29, assembly GCF_054058195.1. NCBI lineage: Bacteria > Bacillati > Cyanobacteriota > Cyanophyceae > Thermostichales > Thermostichaceae > Thermostichus > Thermostichus sp. OS-CIW-29. The sequence goes on along the minus strand of NZ_JBSSAB010000003.1, from coordinate 32,744 downwards.
CCATCAAAGCCGTCATCCTCACCCACTCGGAGACTTCCAGCGGCGTAGCCAACGATGTGCAAGCCATTGCTGCTGCTGCCCGCGAGCACGGGGAAGCCCTCGTCCTGGTGGATGGGGTCACCAGCGTGGGGGCAATGCCGGTGTTAATGGACGAATGGGGCTTGGATGTGGTGGCCTCGGGATCCCAGAAGGGCTATATGATCCCACCAGGGCTGGGATTTGTGGCCGTCAGCCCGCGGGCCATGGCCGCTACGGAGCGCTCTAGGTTTCCCAAGTACTACTGGAGCTTTAAGCTGGCGCAAAAGGCCCTGCGCCAAGGCACCACTCCCTTTACACCGGCGGTGAACCTGTTTTATGCCCTGCGAACGACGTTACAGATGATGCGGGCAGAGGGTTTGGAGGCCATTTACCGGCGTCATGCCAGGTTATCCCAAGCCACCCGTGCTGGCGTCAAGGCTCTGGGGCTAAAGCTCTTGGTTGATCCAGAGTCAGCGGCCAGTCCTTCGGTAACAGCTGTACTCGCTCCCGAAGGGATCAATGCCGATACCCTTCGCAGCACCTTGAAGAAACACTTCGACATCGCCCTTGCCGCTGGACAAGACCACCTCAAGGGCAAAATCTTCCGCATTGGCCATTTGGGCTTTGTGAGTGACCGCGATGTGCTGATGACCTTGGCTGCTCTGGAGTCAGCTTTACACACCGTGGGCTACAGCGACTTCACCCCAGGGGCGGGAACTCGCGCCGCCGAGGAAGTACTGGCCCACGGCTTCTGAGCCCCCAGCTCAGTAGTCTTTGACCCATAGCACTGACCCTTGCCCCTGGCTACAATGGGGGGACATGCTTAATAAAACTTCAGAACCCAAGGGTGGCTATGGTTGTCAGCTTGGAACGGGATCCCTGCGTGGTGCCTTCTGCTGGGGAGTTGCGGCAGGTGCTACAGGGGGTTGGCCCTCGTTCTTGTCCCTTGCAGTACAACTTTCACCTACACACTCGTTGTTCGGATGGGCAGATGGATCCCGTGGATCTGGCGGAGCAAGCACGCCGGCACGGTCTGAAGGGACTGGCCATCACCGATCACCACACCCTGAAGGGCTACGAGCGAGCCCGCGCCCACCTGGATCGTCCCGACGACCCCATCCTGTGGCCGGGGATCGAGATCACCGCCAACCTGTTGGGCTGTGAAGTGCATATTCTGGGCTACGGCTTCGATCCCACCGATGGTGTCCTGGATCCCTTTGCCCAAGGGGAGCAGGTTCCCGGCTTGCCCGCCGCCGACGCGATCCAGGCCATTCAAGCGGCAGGAGGCTTGGCGGTGTTGGCCCATCCCTTTCGCTATTGCCTGCCTGCAGAGGAAATTGTCCCAGCCGCAGCGGAGTTGGGAATAGATGGCCTTGAGGTCTACTACGCCTACAAAAACCCGGAGATTTGGATCCCTAGCCCGGAAGTGACGGAGAAAGCCGAAGAGCTGGCCGAGACCTACGGACTTTTGAAAACCTGTGGCACCGACTCTCATGGCCCCAGTATTCTGAGGCGGATTTGAGCCAGGCTACCCAGGTGGAGAACGGGCTGCTACGGGCGTGGATAGAGCAGCTGACCAAGCCGGCGCAACTGCTCTGCAGTGCCCATACACAGCAGCAGATCCCCCGGCTGCAACAGGGTTTCTCCGCTGGGGCCACCGATCAACTGGCCATCGGCCCGCCGGATTGCCACCACTAAAGCTCCGGATCGGTTGCGCAAATCGGCTTTCCGTAGGGTTTGCCCGACATAAGGACATTCTTGGGCTGCCAGCTCGTACTCCTCCAGGTAGAAAGTGCGATCCCGACCGGCAAGGATGCCATCCACAAAGTCCACAACCCGAGGACGCAGGGCAGCCGCCGCCATGCGTTTTCCGCCCGTGATGTAAGGAGAAATGGCATGGGCAACGCCCGCCCGCTGCAGTTTTTGCAAAGCCTCCTCCGTATTGGCGCGGGCAATGGTGCGAATGCGGGGGTTCAAGGTGCGGGCCGACAAGACCACGTAGAGGTTCTCGGCATCGGAAGACAGGGCGGCAATCAGCCCCTCCGCCTGTTGCACCCGCGCTTCGAGCAAAGTGGCATCCAGAGTACTATCCCCCTGGAGAGCCACATATCCCAGCTCTTGAGCCACCTGAATCGCCTCAGCAGACTGATCGATCACCAAAAATGGCACCCCTTCTGCTCGAAACTCTTGAGCCACCTGCCGCCCAATGCGCCCGAAACCGCAAATGATGTAGTGGTTGTTCAGCGCTTCCATCTGTTTCTTCCATTTCCGTTGCCGGATCCCTTCCTGAAAATGTCCCTGGATGAGGGCCTCTGTAAAGCGATTCACCATGAACCCAATGCTCAAGACCCCCATCAGGATCAAGGCCACCGTAAATAAACGCCCCCGCTCCCCCAGCGGCCCCACCTCCATGAAGCCCACGGTGGTTAGGGTGATAACGGTCATGTAAAAAGCTTCCACCCAAGGCCACTGCTCCACCCCGTGGTACCAGAGGGTGCCGATCAGCACCACACACACCAATGCCCCCACACCCAAGCCGAGGTCTCGCCGGATCCCGGGATCCCTTTTGGCAGCCTGGAAGGGGGGACGAGCAGAAGCCATAGAGCCCAGCCAGATCTAGCCCAGGAAAAGGAAGCAAGAACTAGAATGGGGAAGAACCCGTTGTTGTTCGGTAACAAGTGGAGTGCGGATGCCTGAATACATCAAAGTGGAATATCGGATCGACAAAAACGGACAGGTCACCGAGACCGTACTGAATGGTTCTGGCTCCAGTTGTACCCTAGCTACCGCCGGCTTGGAATCGGCTCTCGGAACTGTGCAGAAACGGGAGCTCTTGCCGGAGTTTCACCAACTGACTGAAATCGAGAGGGAGTCAGAAGTCTCTTTGAAGCAAACCCGCTGACTCCATATCCATTTGCCTAGGGTTCTCACCATCTTCTCACTTTTTCTTTTTGCTCCCCTTTCCGGCCGTATTGCCGGCCCGTGCCGCTCCAACCGCAGCCTGAAACAGCCAAACAGCCAATGGAGCAGCGACAACCAAGATGATGCTGGTGGGGCCGACGCCAAAATCCGGCTCGCCAGAAGCCAACTCGAAAATTGAGCCAACAGCAGCAATGGCGCTGAGGCAGGAAACGGCCAAGAGCAGGTAACCTTTAACGCTGGTGGTCATAGAGAACCCGTTTGTGGACTAAACTTGTGCAGTACAGGGCAAGCCGGTCGAATGCGTATTCATTCACCAAAAAGCCCTCCCACTCCTGAGAGGGCTAACTTTTATGCTAAAGGCAGGGATCCCTGTCCAGCAAGGCAAAACCAAAAGTGGGATCCCTAGAAGTTCAGCACTTGGGGTGTGGATTTAGCCGTTCACGATGATCTTGCCGACCATTCCGGCCCCACGGTGGGGCGTGCAGTAGTAGGTGTACTCACCTGGAGGAACATCGACAAAAGCTGACTCCACAACCTGCTTGGGAGCTGTAAGCAGCGCCTTGTGGGAGAGTTTGGCCGCCAAAGCCGCATCTCCACCGGGCACCTTGTCAAAGACGACGTTGTGGGGATAGACCTTGTTGTTCACCCATTGGACGGTATCCCCTTGATTGATGGTGAGAGAAGGCGGATCGTAGACCAACTGGGCCTTGTCAGATCCCATTTTGACAATGTAGGTCTCGGCAGCAGCAGGGTTGGACAAGAACGCCACAGCCAATCCCCCAACCACAAGGCTGAGCAGGATGAGCTGCAAACGCTTCACCAGGTTAAAAACTAGAGACATGGATTCCTCTCAAAACGCAACAGCAGCTATCCCGGACTTTGCGGCTCGGTTGTTCCCTTGTATGCAGTGAAGAGAACCCAGCCAGGCGGAGGGACAGCAGGGACACTTGGATTCCTAATGTTCATTATAAGGGGGCTCATCCCAAAATAGAGCATGCCCACCTATGGAGCGGTAGCATCCGTTCTTTAACAGAAGGCCACAGCAGACCGAACCCGTCAAACAACAGAACTCTCTCGCGGGTCTATGGCAACACTTCTGCTGGGCAACCCGATGCGGCTGGATCCCCAACCACTTGGGGTAGAGCATCTTGGCAGTTGGCGAGCGTGCGCAGGGAACCGAGAGCCAGTTTTCCGGGTCGTCCTCATCTCTACCCAAAAGTGCTTCGCAAAGTTTCGCAAAGTAGAGATTCTTTTTCCGTGGGATCCCTTAAAGTCCAAGAGTGTCTTGCCTAACAAATCCGTAGGGTTGTCGATGCACAAGAAGGGCAAATCATCCTAATCTCAAAGAGCAGGTTCTTGGATGCTGCTGGTCGGTATTCCTTTGAGATTCCTCAATAACATCACCTGAAAGTCAGTTGGTTGTTCAGCCCTCACCAAAATAGGGAGTCTGTTAAGATGAGCGTACAGCGTTCACCCGTAGTTGGTCCAAGCAAGAGTCGGCTTGCAACAAGTTTAGAATCGACGGATCAGCGGCTTAACATTCAAATCTTGGCCCGTTGCATCGGCAGTGCCTTGAACCTGGGCGCTCCCCTCAGGGTTGAAGTACACTACACCTCAAAAGTGCAGCAGTAAGGTTTTCTTACCAGGCCGATCTGGAGGCACAGCTTCATACTGCAGTTTTTACTTATCTGAGCCTGGAGTGAGTTTTTGGACTTCTTACTTCACTGTATAGCCATATAGCCACTGCTAGCTAAGACAACGCATCTAGCGTATGAGGAAACTCCTCTGGCTCTCTAGAAGAGAGGAGCGAGCGTAAGCCAATTTCTCGGCCAGAAGGTTGTATGGCAGTCGGCTACAGGGATCCCTGAACTTCCTGATCCTGAGATGCTTTGGGGATGAGTTACATTGCCATCGGCCAAACCCTTTGCCAGAGGTTGAAACTCTCTCCCTCTGAGGTGCGGGATCCAGAAACCCTTCTGCCCCGGAGGGCAGGGTGCTCTAAGTTGGCTTAACATTATTTCATGACCGGGCCTGGCCCTCACCTTGCCAAGGGCGGGTGGCCAATATCAGTGCCTAGGGATCCGGCTCAACTTCCTTACCCATTGCAGGCAAAACGACCATGGTAGGCATCTTCAAGCGCTTGTTCGGCTCGCGCGGCAAAGCTGCGGCCACGTCCTCACCGGAAACTGTTGCTAAGCCAACCCCAAAGAAAGCGAAAAACGACAATACTTTTTTTCTCGACCCAGATGAAGCCAAAACCCTTGGCAACATCGAGTATATGCGCACCCCCAGGATCGTGAAGCACACCTTCCAGGATTTCGGCAGCAAGGAGAAGGTGGAGGTGGTGGAGCAGGTCTCTTCCCTCAGCAAAGTTAAGTTGTCCACAGAGCAAGCCAAAACTCCTGAAACTGCTGCTGAGCAGGGATCCTCCGCTTCAAGCAGCAGCGGAGCAAGCCCACGCCGTCAGGGGGGATCGGACATGGATACCTTCCGCAATATGGCCCGCAGCCTGAGACGCAAATAGGCCAAATTCAGGTTGATCCCCGTCAGAGCCGAGCCAGAGGCTGGATCCCAGCTTTCTTCTTCACGGCAGCGGCAGGCGTGATACAACTGCTATCGAACCGGCTAATCTGCGACTGAACTGAGGAGGAGCAATGGCGATTAAGCGAGGCACCTTGGTGCGGGCTATCCGCGAGAAACTGGAGGGTAGCTTAGAAGCGCAGGCAAGCGATCCTTTTATTCCCAACTACGTTTTCGAGACCCCCGGAGAAGTCGTGGATATCAAAGGTGACTACCTGCAGATTAAGTTTGGGGCTGTTCCCACCCCTACGGTTTGGCTGCGGGCGGATCAGGTTCAGGAGATGGCGGGTTGAGTAGAAGCACGGAATGTTCCCCATCTGCATACCCCGTGATGGGGTGAAGGGGGATCCATGGCACTCCTGGCTGCTCCCAACCGTGAACAAATCCTGCAGCGTAGGCAGCTTTTGCGTCGGCAACGGCGCAGCCGATTCTGGCAGGGATCCTGGCGCCTGACCGGTTCGATGACCCTCTTGGCGCTGCTGGTGCTGGGCCTACGGCAGCCCCACTGGCAAATTCGTCAGCCAGAACAGATTCAGGTAAAGGGTGCCCACTGGGTCGATCCCGCCTGGATACGGGCACAATTGCCCCTGCAGTATCCCCTCAACATTTGGCAGGTGCAACCGGCTGTTTTGGAAAGGGCTTTGCTGGGATCCCCGGCCCGCCCCTCTCCCATCGAAAGCGTCCAGGTGCAGCGACGGCTGCTGCCGGTGGGGGTAATCGTCCAGGTGCGAGAACGGCAACCTGTTGCGCGGGCGCGATGGGGCGACCAGATGGGCTGGGTGGATGTCCAGGGCAACTGGCTGTCTCCGGATCCCTACCGTTCCCCCGCGTCTTGGCCTGAGCTGGAGCTGCTGGGCTGGGAGAACCACACCCCAGAGCAATGGGCGCTGTTGCTCAGGGCTTTACAGCAGTCTGAAATTCAGATCAGGGCAGTGGATTGGCAATCTGGAGCGGGGATCACCCTGCATACTGAGCTGGGCAACGTCTACCTGGGGCCGATTTCCGACCGCTTGCCCTTGCAAATTCAGACCCTCAACCAAATGCGGGATCTGCGCCGCTACTGCGAGTGTACGCCCGACGACATCGTCCACATTGACCTCACCAGCCCCAGTGTGCCCACCTTGCAACTTACCCCCACGGCCACCCAGGAGCGCTGGAAAGACGTGCGGATGCCCTAGCTTTGCTATGAACCCGGTGCCGGCGGTGGAGGTGAACCAATTGTGGACAGCTTATCCCGGTCATCCGCCGGTGCTGCAAGGGCTGGATCTACGGGTCGAGGTTGGGCAACATCTGGGGGTGATCGGCCCCAATGGCGCGGGTAAAACCACTCTGTTCCTCACCCTCTGCGGCCTGTTGCCCCCCTGCTCTGGCCAGGTGAGTTTGTTTGGCCAGCCGCTGCGGCCCGGCCAGTTTCGCCCTGAGGTGGGGCTGGTGTTTCAGGATCCCAACGATCAACTGTTTGCCCCATCGGTGGCCGAAGATGTGGCCTTTGGACTGCGCAATTTGGCCCGTCCTGAGGCGGAGATTGCGGCTGCCGTTCAGGCCGCCCTACAGATGACCGGCACCCTCCATTTGGCCGATCGTCCCCCCCATCACCTCTCTGGTGGGGAAAAGCGCATGGTTGCCATTGCCGGGATCCTGGCGATGCAGCCCCAGTTGGTGCTCTACGATGAGCCGACAGCCAACCTCGATTTGCGAGCCCGGCGCCGGTTGATGGTTTTTTTGCAACAGGCCGCCCACACTTTTCTGCTGGCTTCCCACGATCTGGAGCTGATCTTGGAGGTGTGCGATCAGGTCATCCTGTTGGATCAAGGGCGGATCTGGGCCCAGGGATCCCCAGCCCACCTGATGGGCCAAGCCGACCTCATGGAAGCCCACGGCCTGGAAGTGCCCCCCTCGCTGCGCCGATGATCCAGGAGTCGATGAGCGGTGAAAGTTGAAAAGATGTCAAGAATTATTTTTGAATTGATAACAATTTTGCCTCTCTTAATAAAAAGCTATCGTGCTAATTAAAAATATTGATTTTCGTCCAGGATTGAGTGGGGATATCATTTTGTTAAGTCGGGGATCCCTTCTCTGAGTCGTCCTAATCGATTTTGTATGATCGATTGTGTACAAGAAAGATGTGGACTTAGCTCAGAGTTGGCAGCTTTGCCCGCCTGAGTGACAGTTGCGGTTAACCCTGATGGCTCCTACAACCTGTTCTGACTTCAGTCGGAGGTCTGTGGCTCAGAGCCTTCTCCCCTCAGAGGGGGGTCTCTGGTGGCTGGGGTAGGTGTCGCCGGGAAAAGCTGTCAATCGAGATTTGGGCAGAGGATCTCTCTGATGAAATCGAAAGGAGCATGACTCTAGTCAATAATAAGCTCAACTATACTGAAAATAATGTATAATATGTTCAGTACGGATTACTACCAGTTGATCTTTCTGTTTACTTTCGAGTCTGCCAACATGGTAGCCAAAGCAAAGCAGAAAATTGGTAGTAAGACGACACGGAAACTGCGCTTTGGGTATTCTACTCAAAGCTTTGCGGGATACCGCCATTCTGGTTGGAAACAAACAGAATGCTATCGCTGCATAGTTGAACAGTGATGTTCAGCAGTGTTCAGCGTAAATGTATCAGATTGCATGAGCGAACCCAATAAGCGAGATCAATTTACCTTGTTGCTGGGTTCGACAGCGTTCAGGAACTGAGTGTGTTCAAAAGTGGAGAGTTGATATGCCTATTGCAGTTGGAATGATCGAAACCCGCGGGTTCCCGGCAGTGGTAGAAGCTGCCGACGCCATGGTCAAGGCAGCCCGCGTTACCCTGGTGGGTTACGAGAAAATCGGCAGCGGTCGGGTCACCGTGATCGTGCGGGGGGATGTCTCGGAGGTGCAAGCCTCGGTGGCTGCCGGTTTGGAGTCTGCCAAGCGGGTGAGCGGGGGTGAGATTCTCTCCCACCACATCATTGCCCGTCCCCACGAGAACCTGGAGTTTGTGTTGCCCATCCGCTATACCGAGGCGGTAGAGCAGTTCCGCACCTAGTCCCCACTTCAGTAAAGTTCGCACCCCAGAAAGTTCGCACCCCACTTTCACTTTCAGCGTAAGGAGTACCTATGGCTATTGCAGTTGGAATGATCGAAACCCTGGGCTTCCCGGCAGTGGTAGAAGCTGCCGATGCCATGGTCAAGGCCGCCCGCGTTACCCTGGTGGGTTACGAGAAAATCAGCAGCGGTCGGGTCACCGTGATCGTGCGGGGGGATGTCTCGGAGGTGCAAGCCTCGGTGGCTGCCGGCATTGACTCGGTGAAGCGGGTGAACGGCGGCCAGTTGTTGTCTTGGCACATTATCGCCCGTCCCCACGAGAACCTGGAGTACGTGTTGCCCATTCGCTACACCGAGGATGTGGCTCAGTTCCGCGAAGGGGTAAATGCCATCCGTCCCTTCACCCGTCCCTGATGCGTATTGCCATTGTGCGGGGCACCGTCACCAGCACCCAGAAGGATCCCAGCTTAACGGGCGTGAAGTTTTTGTTGGTGCAGTACGTCGATCTCGAGGGCCAGCCGCAACCCGATTACGCTGTGGCTGCCGATCCGGTGGGGGCCGGCATTGACGAGTGGGTGCTGGTTAGCCAAGGCAGTGCCGCTCGCCAGCCGCAAGGAAACCAGACTCGCCCGCTGGATGCGGTGGTGATGGCGATCATCGATACCGTCAGCGTTGGCGGTCGCTCTCTCTACAACAAGCGCGATCAACGCTAGCTGGGATCCCTTCCCTTCTCATCTCTCTTGCTGCCCTTGTCCGCCCTACTGCGTTCTAGAGGCTCACGGTTATGCCTGCTCACACCTATGCTGCACCGCCAACGCCCTGGTCTCGCCGACTGGCGGAGCCTAAGATCGATCCCACAGCCTACGTGCATTCTTTCTCCAACCTCATTGGGGATGTGCGGGTGGAAGCGGAGGTGCTGATCGCCCCGGGAACTTCCATTCGCGCTGACGAGGGATCCCCCTTCCACATTGGCGCCAGATCCAACATTCAGGATGGGGTGGTCATCCACGGCCTGGAACAGGGGCGGGTGATAGGAGAAGACGGCCAACCCTACTCCGTTTGGATTGGCAGAAACACTTCCATTGCCCACATGGCTCTGATCCACGGGCCGGCCTACGTGGGCAACGACTGCTTTATTGGCTTCCGCTCGACGGTGTTCAACGCTCGGGTTGGGGATGGCTGCATCATCATGTTGCATTGCCTGATCCAGGATGTGGAGATCCCCCCAGGCAAGTACGTGCCTTCTGGATCCATCATCACCACCCAGGCCGAGGCCGACCGGCTGCCCGACGTCCAGGATAGCGATGCCAAGTTTGCCCAACACGTGATCGGCATCAACCAAGCCCTGCGAGAGGGCTACCAGTGCAGCGAAAACCTCGTCTGTATCGCTCCCATCCGCAACGAACTGCAGCGCACCTCTAACTCAACGGCTACGGAGACGGCACCCATGACTCATTCTTCCCATCGCGGCAATGGCCGGAACGGCGGCGGATCCCCTCTCAAGCCGGAGGTGGTGGAGCAAATTCGTGCCCTGTTGGCCCAAGGCTATCGCGTGGGGCTAGAGTATGCCGATGCTCGCCGCTTCAAAACCTCTTCCTGGCAAAGCGAAAGCCCAATCACCAGCACCCACGAGGCGGAGGTGGTGCAGTCATTGGGGGCCATCCTGGCAGAACACCAAGGGGAATATGTGCGCCTGCTGGGGATCGATCCCAAGGCTAAACGGCGGGTGCTGGAGCAAATCATCCAAACCCCCGATGGGCCGGCGCTGGTTTCTGGGATGCCCAGCCGCGTCTCGGCAGCCGCTGCTCCGGGTTCTGGGGCGGTCGGCTCTCGCTCTGGCTCAGGGCTGGAGGAGGAGATCCGGACTTTGTTGGCGCAGGGGTATCGCATTGGCCTGGAGGTGGCCGATGCCCGCCGCTACCGCACCTCTTCTTGGCAGACCTTGGGCAATTTGAGCGGTCAGCCGCAGGAGATCCTGGCCGCTGTTCAGGCTGCCCTAGCAGAGCACCAGGGAGAATATGTGCGCCTGTTGGGGATCGATCCCAAAGGCAAGCGGCGGGTGCTGGAGAAGGTCATTCAAACCCCGCAAGGCCAGGTGAGCAGCAGTCCTGCAGGAACCGGCGTGGTGGCAGATACGGCTCCTGCGGCAGGGGGCAGTGCCGGCCTGGATCTGGAGGTGCAGGAGGAGGTGCATCGGCTGCTGGCCCAAGGCTACCGCATTGGCTACGAGTATGCCGACGAGCGCCGCTTCAAAACCTCTTCCTGGCAGAGTGGGCCGGCCATTCGCGCCACCCGCGGGCCAGAGGTGTTGGCTAAGCTGACGGCTGCCCTGGCGGAGCACCAGGGAGAGTATGTACGCCTGCTGGGGATCGATCCCAAAGGCAAACGGCGGGTCTATGAGCGCATCATCCAAACCCCTAGCGGAAAATCTGCTGCTGCTGCCGCGGCTCCTGCTTCTGCCCCCAAGGGATCCCTTTCTGGCACCCGCCTCAGCGCCGAGGTGGTGGCTCAGGTGCAGCAGTTGCTCAGCCAAGGCTACCGCATCGGCACCGAACATGCGGACAAGCGCCGTTTTCGCACGTCTTCCTGGCAAAGCTGTAGCCCCATCGAGGCCACCCAAGTGCCGCAAGTGGTGGCGGCTCTAGAAGCCTGCCTGGCGGAACACCAGGGAGAATACGTTCGCCTGCTGGGGATCGATCCCAAGGCCAAACGGCGAGTGCTGGAGCAAATCATCCAAACCCCTTGAGGGATCCCAGCTTTTTTTGACCTCTGTTGGTTCAAGCCCAACCCCCCAGCGATGAGGAGCACTTTGTTGGCCTCTACTTTGCCCAACTCCATGACGCTCCGCGCCTTGCCTGGCCAGAACGACGAAACTCGCTATTTTGTCAGTGGTGAGGTACAGGTGGAAGCCGGGGCGGGGATTGGGGCAGGGGTGCTGCTGCGGGCCAACCCCGGCTGTCGAATTCACATCGGGCGCGGCGCGTGTATCGGCATGGGATCCGTTCTGCACGCCTGTGGGGGATCCCTCATCGTGGAGGCGGGAGCAACCTTGGGAATGGGGGTGCTGGTGATCGGGCAGGGCACCATCGGCAAAAACGCCTGCATCGGCTCAGAAACCACAGTGCTGAATTGTTCGGTGCTCAGCCAAGCAGTCATTCCCCCCGGCTCGCTGATCGGGGATCCCACCTATGGTTTCGATCTCCAGGAGGCGGGCGGCAGCAAGCCCATCCCGGCAGAGCCCTCGCCGGCGGCAGTGGAAATGGCTCCAGAGATGTCGCCTGAGCCGTCTCCCCCACCCAGTTCTCCGGTGGCCAATGTTGAAAAGCAAACCCGCCGCTGGCAGGAAGCTGCCGAGCAAACCCAAGAAAAGTCCGGTTCCCCAAGGACCAAAACGCGCAACCTCAACGGGATCCCTGGCCATTGGGAATTGGATCGCCTCTTGAGCAAGATTTATCCCCATCGACAGGTGCTCTCCTCTGGGGATAGCCGGCTCTGATGGCTAAACTGGCGTGAGTAGTTAGGATGCCGATGTCAACCTCCCTGGGCCTGATTCAGACGCGCAGCTTTCCGGTCATCGTGCGCATTGCTGACGCCATGACCAAGTCGGCAGGCGTGACGCTGATCGGCTTTGAGAAAACCTCGGGGGGCTATTGCACAGCCATTGTGCGGGGGGGAATTGCCGATGTGCGCATTGCCATTGAGGAGGGAATTGAGCTGGCCCGCCAGTTTGACCAAGAGGAGATCTCCAGTTTGGTGATCCCGCGCCCCCTGCCCAACTTGGAAGTGGTACTGCCGATCAGCAGCAAGCTGTCTCAACTGGCACAAAACCGCGGCTACAGCCGCCTCAGTAACTTGGCCGTGGGCCTGCTGGAAACTCGCGGCTTCCCGGCAATGGTAGGAGCTGCCGATGTCATGCTCAAAACCGCGGATGTCCAACTGGCGGCCTACGAGACCATTGGGGATGGCCTATGTACGGCCATTATCCGCGGTACGGTAGCCAACGTGGCCATTGCCATCGATGCCGGCATGTACGAAGCAGAGCGCATTGGGGAACTGCACGCGGTGGCGGTGATCCCGCGCCCTCTGGATGAGCTGGAGCAAGCCCTGCCGGTGGCCAGTTGTTTTGTTGCCCAGCCAGTGACCTTGCCGGTGACCCTTCCTCAAGTTCAGGAACAGGAAGTGCAGCGCAACGATACGGCTGTGGAACGGATCCCTGTTTATCTGGAGCCGCCTGAAACTCCCTAGCCCCCTGAGCAATCCATCTGTTGCCCAAGAAAGCCGAGCAGGGCAGAACGGAAAAATGCTAGGCTACTGAAAGACCTGGGTCCGTGCAGCTCCGACGCCCAAACCGTGTCAGGATCGGAAGATAGCAGCACCACGGGATGCTCAGAGCAGGCGCGTCAACCCGGGTCGCCCTTTGCTACCCCACTTTCCTCTCTGCTGGGTCATTCCCCTTCTCGCCTTTCTCCCCCTTGTCCTAGCAATGTCCGAGACAGACAATCCCCTCGCCAACTGGGCTCAAAAGGCTTTCTACCTCGGCATGGGTCTGGCCGCTGTGGCCGCGGATAATGCTGCCAAGGTGGCTGGCAAAGCGGGTAGCCGTCTGATGGAATTGCGCAAGCAGGCGCAAGCTTTGGTGGACGAGCTGGTGGAGCGGGGGGCGATGACCGCTGAGGAGGCGCGGGCTTACATGGATGCCATCGCTGCCAACGCCAACCGCAAGGGGGAATACAGACAAACTGCCGGCCCCCGCAAGATCACCATTGATGACATTAGCGATACCGAGGGCGAGGCAGGCACGGCCATCGAACTTTCGGAAGCGGCCCGTCTGCGCCAGAAGATCGCCGAATTGCAAGCTGAGTTGGATCGCCTCAAGGGCAAATCTTGAGCGGAAGGACAGCCCGGCAGGAAGGTAGGAATGCATTGCTTCCTAGCTCCTCTCCCCTTTTGCATAGCGGAAGCGGTACCGCAGAGCACTTGGGAAGTGTCTCAACCTAACTTGAAATGACCCTAAAGATTGAGGCTACCGTCAGGTGGATCGTCTCTGTGAAGTGTTAGGGATCCTCGCCCTTTAGAGCCGGGGGCAGGTCAAGGTTGTTCATTTCAGAGGTTTCAAAAAACTGCCGTGAGACAGCTTGCAATTCTCCGTCGTCGGAGAAAAGATGGGAACACCCGCCTATCTGGGCAGGAGCATCTCAATCCAATCTTGTTGAGTTTGAGCTCAGGCAGCAGGAATGAGGATCCCGTCTTCCGAGAGAAACCGGGAGCTGAGAAAGGGACGCAGCGCCTTGGGAATGCGAATCGAGCCATCCGGCTGTTGGTGATTTTCCAGCAGGGCAGCCAGAGAGCGCCCCACCGCCAAGCCAGATCCGTTCAGGGTGTGGACAAACTGGGTGCCTTTCTGGCCGGCTTCTTTGTAGCGCAGGTTAGCACGGCGGGCCTGAAAGTCCCAGCAGTTGGAGCAACTGGAGATCTCGCGGTATTGATTTTGGGAGGGGAACCACACCTCCAAGTCAAAGCAGCGGGCTGCCGCAAAGCCCAAATCGCCGCTACACAGCTCCACCACCCGGTAGGGCAGCTCCAGCATCTGTAAGATGGCCTCGGCATCCTGCACCAGCTTCTCGTGTTCGGCTTCCGATTGATCTGGGCGAGTGACCTTGACCAGCTCCACTTTTTGAAATTGGTGCAATCGGATCAGCCCCTTGGTGTCGCGGCCATAGCTGCCCGCCTCGCGGCGAAAACATGGGGTGTAAGCACAGAAGTAGAGAGGAAGGGACTCCGCAGGGATTACCTCATCCCGGTACAGATTGGTAAGGGGAACTTCCGCCGTCGGGATCAGCCACAGGTCGTCATCAGCACAGCGAAAACTATCTTCGGCGAACTTGGGCAATTGCCCCGTCCCCTGCAAAGCGGCGCTGTTGACCAAAAAGGGTGGGATCACCTCGGTGTAGCCGGCTGCAACGTGGCGCTCCAGCATCATGGCAATCAAAGCCCGTTCCAGGGCCGCGCCCGCCCCTACCATAGCCACAAAGCGGCTTTGGGCCACTTTGACCGCACGGCCAATCTCCAGCAACCCCAGTTTTTCGGCAATCTCGTCATGGGGAAGGACAGGATGGGCCGGCTTTAGCTCCTCACCCCAGCGGCGCACCTCTACATTGTCGGCCTCATCTCGGCCAACCGGCACGCTGGGCAGGGGCAAATTGGGCAGGGTAAGCAGCCGAGCACGAATCTCCTCTTCCAGCTCCCGTTCCTGCTGCTCCAGTTGGGCAATCTCGGCCTTGAGATCCACCCCCCGCTGCCGCAGGGCCGCCACTTCGGGGCCTTGGGGATCCGCCCCCTGGCGGATGATCTCGCCGACTTTTTTGCCGAGGCTGTTGCTTTCGGCCTGCAGGGATCCCTTGCGGGTCTCCAACTGCCGCCGCTCCCGATCCAACTGCAGGATCCCATCCAGATCGACTGTGGCCCGGCGGTTTTGCAGGGCTTGGCGTACCTGTTCAGGGCGATCCCGCAGCAGCTTCAGATCCAGCACAGAGATGGTCTACCCTCAGCTCCAGATATCCGACCTATTTCTTTAGCCAGCTAAACATGGCCCGCAGCTCCCTGCCCACCTGTTCAATGGGGTGTTCGGCCTCGCGGCGCCGCATCGCAGTAAACCCTGGCTTGCCGGCCTGATTTTCCAAGACAAATTCACGGGCAAATTGGCCGCTTTGAATCTCGGCGAGGATGCGTTTCATCTCGGCGCGGGTTTGCTCCGTAATGATGCGGGGGCCACGGGTGTAGTCGCCGTATTCTGCCGTGTTGGAGATGCTCTGGCGCATTTTTTCCAGGCCGCCCTCGACGATGAGATCCACGATCAGCTTCACCTCGTGCAGGCACTCGAAGTAGGCCAGTTCCGGCTGGTAGCCCGCTTCCACCAAGGTTTCAAACCCCGCTTTGATCAGAGCCGTCAGCCCACCGCAGAGCACCACCTGCTCGCCAAAGAGGTCGGTTTCGGTCTCTTCCCGGAAGGTGGTTTCCAAAATGCCGGCCCGCGTGCCACCGATGGCTTTGGCATAGGCCATGGCCCGCTCCCGTGCCATTCCCGAGGCATCTTGATAGACGGCAAACAGGCAGGGCACCCCTTCCCCCGCTTGGTAGGTGCGCCGCACCAAGTGCCCAGGGCCTTTGGGGGCAACCATGATGACATCCACGTCTGCCGGCGGCTGGATCTGCCCGAAGTGAATGTTGAAGCCGTGGGCAAAGAGGAGCACGTTCCCCGGCTGCAGGTGGGGACGGATTTCGCCCTGGAAAACGGCCTTTTGCACTTCATCGGGCAGCAAAACCATTACCCAATCGGCGGCAGCGGCAGCATCCGCCACCGTTTTGACCATTAAGCCGTCTTGCTCGGCTTTGGGCCAGGAAGGGCTGCCAGGGTAAAGGCCAACGATGACCTGGACACCGCTATCGCGCAAGTTGAGGGCGTGGGCGTGGCCTTGGCTGCCATAGCCGATGATGGCAACGGTTTTATCGGCCAAAGGCTCCAGGTTGGCGTCGGTGTCGTAGTAGAGGCGGGCCATGGTCGAGCAGGGCGTGAGCAGGTGCTTGACTAGGATAGCAGGATTGGATCCAACTTGCTGACCTCAAGCGCCGTGATGAACAGTTTTCACCCACCTTAGGCGCTTGGGCTGTACACACATGCGAGCGGTTGTGGCGATCATAACCGGCAGCCAGTGGAGCATGTAGACCAAGCCCAGGGCGGTGTGCCACCAAAGTCGCCGTCCGCGCAAGCCCTCCACCTGGCGTAGCCCCCGGTAAAAAGCCACCGTCAGGCAGCCCATCACCAGAGCATTCAAGGGGAGCAGCACCGAGGAGTGGCCCGTCAACAGCACCCAGAGGGTATCGGGAACCAAGGCCATCGGCAGCAAGTACTGAGAAATAAAGAAGGCCCAGAGATCTACTGTTTTGGCCATCCCCATCCGGCGACCGAGGATCCCTGGCCAGTAGTCGAGATAGCGCTGGTAGCCCCCTTCTGCCCAGCGGCAGCGCTGGTGCCAGAGGCTTTTCCAAGAGGTGACCCCTTCTTCGACGATGGCCGGCTCTGGCAGAAAGGCGATATCTACGCCCGCCAGGTGCAGCTTAAAGGTGAGATCCAAGTCGTCAGTGAGGGTGGCCTCGTTCCAGCCGCCGCACTTTTCCAAAACATCTCGCCGCACCAGTTGGCCATTGCCGCGTAGCTCGCCAATACCCCTCACAGCCACGCGCTGCTGCTGGAAGTAAGCATCAGAGGCCATTTCCGCCACCTGCCCCAGAGTCCAGAAGTTGACGCTGGGGTTGCTCAGGGCCTTGCGCACCTGGACAGCGCCTACCGTCCGTCTGCTGAAACGGCTGCGCAGGCTTCCCACTTGAACAAACAAGGGCAGAGTGCGGGCAAGAAAATCCGAGGGCACCACAGCATCGGCATCGCAGACCAGGATGATCTCCCCTTGAGTCAGGGGCAGTACCTCGTTGAGGGCACCGGACTTGCCCCCGCCCCGCCCCGGCTGCCGCCGGTAAACCCGCAGATGCGGGATCCGCTTTTGGGCTTCCCGCAGAACTTCAGGGGTGGCATCGCTGCTGTTGTCGTCGATGGCCCACAGCTCCAGATGGCTGGTGGGGTAACGGAGCTGGGTCAAGCTGTGCAACAGCCGTGGGAGCACTGCGCTCTCATTCTTGGCTGGGATCAACACAGCCACACGGGGCAAGGCCAGCCCGCCCAACTCAGAAAGCCCGCTCTGCCCATCCCGTTGCATTGGCAGGACAGAGTCATTGTTGTTAGGGTCATCGCTGTTATCTGTTGACCTGGGATCCCGGCGGGTCGCAGCGGCAGGAGGAAGTCTCAGAGGGGGCAGGGAGGTCGCCGGTTGCAGGCGAAATAAGCGGCTAATGTGGATCACCATGAACGTGGCCAAACCAACGGTGATCCAACGAGCCGTCGGCACCACATGCATCAGGCTGACCACCCCCCACACCATGGCCAGAACCAGCAGAGCCTTGAGACGGCGGCGCTGGGCCGAGGTGAGCAACCAATCGGGAAGATGAAGATCCTCGAGAGGCTCCGGCTCTGACCAGACGAACTCAGACATGGGAATCCTCCCCCGGGCGACAACGCTACCCAACCTCACCAGCCTGTCCAAGCGTTAACCCAAAGGCTGTTAAGAGGTTGTTACCTATTGTCACCCATTGTGTTGGCGAAACGGAGTTCTCGAGAACCTACAGGCGAGAAAAATTGGGGATCCCGACTGCCGCTTCTCCGGCAAGGGGGTGAGTAGCCTATGGGTTACCGCGAATCTCTTTGATCACCCCATCTTCCAGAAGGATCTCGACCTGCATTTTCTGGATCAGGTTGTCTCCTTTTTGGACTCGGAAGAAGCTCTCCACATTGCCCTGCAGCACTTCTTGGTTAAGCTCCAGGGTGCTCAGTTGGTTGATCTGCTGCAACAATTGGTTTTTCTGATCCAAGAGGCGGATTTTCTGCTCGTTCACGCGGCTTTTCACCGCTTCCACCTGTTGGAGCACTTGGGGGCTGTTGGGGTTGGGGCTCTGTTTCTCCAGTTCGGCAATAGCCCGCTTGCCCTGAAACTCCAGTTGTTGCATCTGAGCATCGGTGGCTTCGATCTGCCGCTCTAATTGCTCCTGCATTTCCTTTTTCCAAAGGGGTGTGACCACCACCTTAACGGGAATGTTGCGTTTGAGCAGTAATTGAGTGCCGTTGCTGACGTTGTTTTCTTCCATAAGACTCATCCAGGCAGACGACCAACCAAACCAGGGGCTTGTGCCCATTGTAGAAAGCTCCCCTCAAAAGCTCTGGGGTTGGGGAAGAGGAGCTTGACAGACCGGATCCTCCCCCGCCGAGCCGGAGAATCCATCTACTTATCCTACCGGCTGGGATCCCTGCGGTAAAGTCTTGATTTCGGGAAACTGCAATTTTGGTTAAGGATCTTAAAGGCCGCCGCCTTGCCCTGGCACAGATTCGGCTAGCGTGAGAGACAGTGTTCTTTTTTGCGGCAGCCATGAGCGAACGGGCCTCGACCCCTTCCAAGCCCTCTGCTGGGATCACCGAGCCGGTGCGGATTGCCTCTCGAAAAAGCGAGTTGGCTTTGGTGCAGACCCAGTGGGTGATGGGTCAGTTGCAAGAACACCATCCGGGATTACCTCTGGAGCTCAACACCCTTTCCACCCAGGGAGACATCATCCTGGATGTGGCACTGGCCAAAATTGGGGACAAAGGTCTCTTTACCAAGGAATTGGAAGTTAGCCTGCTCAACGGCAGCAGCGACTTGGCGGTACACAGCCTTAAAGACTTGCCCACTCGCCTGCCGGAGGGCTTGGTGTTGGGGGCGATCACGCGGCGGGAGGATCCCCTGGATGCTTTGGTGGTGGGGGAAAAGTTCCGGGATTACCGACTGGCCACCCTGCCAGAGGGGACGGTGATCGGCACTTCATCGCTGCGGCGACTGGCCCAACTGCGCCATGCCTTTCCCCACTTGCGCTTTAAGGACGTGCGGGGCAACCTCAACACCCGCCTGGCTAAGCTGGAGCGGGGAGAGTACGATGGCCTGATTTTGGCGGTGGCCGGCTTGAAGCGTCTGGGCAAAGCCGACCGGATCCACGAGGTGCTGGATCCCAGCGTGTCTCTGTACGCGGTTGGGCAGGGATCCCTGGGAATCGAGTGTCGGCAGGGAGATGAGCGGATTCTGGAGCTTATCCGACCCTTGGCCGATGCGGAGGCCACAGCCCGCTGCTTGGCAGAGCGAGCTTTCCTGCGGGCTTTGGAAGGAGGGTGTCAAGTGCCCATTGGCGTTCACAGCCAAGTCCAAGGGGAGGCGCTGCACCTAACCGGTATGGTGGCCGACCTGGATGGCCGGCGGCTCATCCGCGATACTCAGACGGGATCCACCGCCGATCCCGAGGCAGTGGGGATGGCTCTTGCAGAAAAGCTAAAACGGCAGGGGGCCGACGAGATTTTGCAAGCCATTTTTGCCCAGGCCCGCCGTTAGGCTTTTCCATCCTTTCTGAGTAAGCTTTGAGGTCTGCAGCCAGGGGGAGTTGAAGAAAAGGGGGGCACGGAAGTCCCCCCTAAGGCAAATTTCACTCAACTTCAAATGGGAAATTCGCATTCGCAGCAGCAGTATCTAAGCTCTAGCTTAGCTTCCAAAACCGCCGTATCATCTTGAACTACTAAGGTCACTCGGTTGTTGGCAATCTCTGCCGGCGAGAGGGTTAGAGTTTTGGTGAAGGTTTGGCCAGGCGGAATTGGGGTAGGCGGACTTGAGAAAGTATACAAAAACCCCGCTTGAGTTGAAGTCCCGCCGTTGAATAGGTAGTACCTGTCGTTCCCGGCATTAGGAGCTGTGTTACTTGTTGCCTGCAAGTTATTGCGATAGGTAAACGTAAGGGTGCCTCCCATCCGGCAGCCTATTCTACAAGGGGGGCTCCATTGGAAGGTATGAGCAAAGAGTTTATTGGCTTGGCGCTCTCCCCAGTTGACTGTCCCGAAAGGGCCCTGGAGAGTTGTCCAAATGTTGGGGTGAAGCTCCGATTGCAGGGGGGAAGCAGGGTTTGGCGGAGGAGCGCTGAGGGTTACTGAGCGCAACACCATGGGTCTCGAGCACGGAAGGCCAGGCAGAGGTCTTTGCGAAGGGGGGAAAGGAACCTGGCGGAATAGCTCATCTACAGTTTCTGAGGATTCTGCCGGAGCTATGGGAACTGGGGAGGGTATCGATCTAGGCACAGAAGGCATAGGCTGCCTAGCTGGCTCCGGGGCCTGAGCCACTAAAAGATGATCTTCAGCCAAGGCAACACCCGAAAGAGAACCACTCTCCCAAAGGGGCGTAAGTAGCAAAGCCAAAATGCCCAAACGCAGTCCTACTTTCATTTGTATTCTCCAAATCTTGATAGAGATGCCCACTTCCTTCTCAGCTCAAGCCAAAGCTGAGAATATACTAGCAAAGACATTGGGGAATACAAGCAGGTTCCTTAAACTTTGTAAATTCTTGTGAATTCCAGCTCAATTCCAGCTTTTTCCTTTGCTTGATCATGTAGCGGGGCTTGGCTTCCTAGAAGGGCAAGAATTAGAGACGGGAGAAAATCCGCCGCTCAAACTTCAGCCCAATCCAGATCACCCCGATCCCACAGGCCACCAACACCGCCGACTTGGCCAACAGGCCGGTTGGGTACTCGAAAAAGCGGGTCAGCACCACCAGGGTTAGCCCCAACAGTCCCTGCCAGAAGCGCCCCCGCCGCCCTTGCTGTAGCCCTTCCCAGCAGAGCACTGCTGACAGCCCCAGCAACAGCAAGGTCACTATCCAGGGGCCAAAGAGGACCAAGGCTGCTCCTGCCGTCACGTTCAAAGGCACAGCGCTGCCGATCCCCAGCAAAAGCGCCAAGGCAACCAGAGAAATCAGAACAGCAGCATCCTTCAGCCAAGACGAAACGGGCTGGGATCTCTTCTCCTGCCAACCCTGCCACCAGCCCCAGCCCGTCAGCAGCAGCAACCCCACTGCCGACAAGCTCGCCCAGGGATCCCCAACGTTCCAGAGGGGATCCTCGGAAAGATCGACCCACGTCCCGACAAAGCTCCAGACATAGAGCAGGACACCCAGCCCCAGCAGAGCCAAGTTCTGGGCTGTCGGGGCCAAATCCAAGCCTTGCTCCAGCTCGCCGGGAAGCTCTGGATCCCTTCCTTCAGTTAAAACCCGGCTTAGCCAAGGCTTATGGCGTTGGTGCCACAGACCCAACCCCCACACAACTGCAACACCAAGCAGATGCAAAAGGGTTAAACCTTGGAAAGAGCTGCCCAAACGCTCGGCTAACCCTTGCAACGCCAGGCCAAAGTTCACCACGGCCAGGGCAAAAACCCAGCGAGAGCAACACCAATAGGCCAGAGGAACCAGCAGGCCCAGGGTCAACCAAGGATAGAGGAAGTTGACAGTCCCCCAATCCACGAAGTCGGCTACCATCCCCAAGCCCAGCAGAAGGCAGGCCAGTACACCACTGGGGCTGTGACGCAAGCCGTAGGCCATGGCCAAACCGCCCATCCCCCAGGCCCAAAACAGGCCTGCCGCGGATCCGCCAAGCTGAACCCACTGCGCCATCAGGCCAATACAGGCTCCCAGGGTCAGTTCACCGGCTATCAGCAGGGCGCTGCCCAGCCGTCGGGATCCCTGCTGCCAAACCTGGAAGCCAGCCACCTGCAGCCCTACCATGAGGGCCAAGCACCCCCAGGCTCTTGCCCAGCGGGGAATGGCAGCCCAGTTGGCCGCCACAAAGGAGATCACCCCTAGGCCCACCAGAACTGCGCCAAACAGTAGCAGCACCAAGACAAAACGGCTGCCGGCCGCTCGGGGCAAGCTATCCAGTTGGTAGTACTCCCACAGCCGATCCCGCTGCTCAGGTTCAATCAACCCCTGCTCCACCCAGGCATCCAGCAGGTTGGCCAGTTGGCGGCGGAAACGCTCGCCGGGGTAGGGGGGGCGGGGAGAGGTCATGGCGGGATCCCGACAAGCGAAAGGAGGCTCGGGCGTTAAAGGAGTGGGATCGCTGAGGCGATTATAGTCCCTCACCCCTGGCTCCTCTCCCTCTAGGAGAGAAGGAATTGGGATCCCACTGCCTGAAGCACCCGCTGCAACACCTCTTGATAGCCAGCTACTGGATCCCCCAGATCAAAGCGAAAGAGATCCTTGTCCAGCACTCGCGGCTCAGATCCCCCCCGATCCCAAAGACGGCAGGTATCGGGGCTAATCTCGTCGGCTAGCAGGATCTCTCCCTTCTCGTCCAGGCCAAACTCCAGCTTAAAGTCCACCAACTCTAGGCGGCAGCTTCGCCAGAAAGCCTGCAGATGGTTGTTGATGGCCAAAGCCAGGGATCCCAAGCGCTCCACCTGCTCCGGCGTGGCCAACTGCAATAGGCGGATGTGATCTGGGGTCACCAAGGGATCCCCCAAGGCATCGTTTTTGTAATAGAACTCCACCAGCGGCGGCTCGATGGGAAGGCCCTGCTCCAGACCCAGCCGTCGGCAGAGGCTACCCGCTGTGCGGTTGCGCACCACCACTTCCAAAGGCAGGATGTGCAAGGCTCGCACCTGCATCTCGGTGGGGCCGGTTTGGGCCAAGAAATGGTTGGGGATCCCTTGCTGCGCCAGGTAGGCAAACACATGGCTGGAGACGGTGCAATTCACCTCTCCCTTGCCGGCGATGGATCCCCGCTTTTGGGCGTTGAAGGCCGTGGCGTCGTCTTTGTATTGGCAAAGATAAACCCTGGGATCGGCAGTGCGGTAGATGCGCTTGGCCTTGCCCTCGTAGAGCAGCTCTTGGGGGGAGAATGGCATACGCTAACCCCTAGTATCCGGCCAGCCGTCCGCGGATCCCTTGCCAGAAGGTGATGGCCAAGATGCGCAGATCCAGCCACAGCGACCAGTTTTGCACATAGTAGAGATCATACTGGGTGCGGCGGGCAATGCTGGTATCTCCCCGCAGGCCGTGGATCTGGGCCCAGCCAGTCAGGCCGCTTTTCACCAAATGCCGATCCGGATACTTGGGGATCTCCTGGCTAAACTGCTCGACAAAGTAGGGCCGCTCTGGGCGGGGGCCCACTAGGCTCATTTCCCCTTTCAGGACGTTCCACAGTTGGGGCAGCTCGTCCAGGTTGGTGCGGCGCAAAAAGGCTCCTATCTTGGTTCGGCGCGGATCCCCGGGGCGCGTCCAGCCCGGCTGGCCGGCTGCCTCAGCATCCACTCGCATGGTGCGGAACTTGGCAATCCAAAAGCGACGCCCGTCCAAGCTCACCCGCTCTTGCCAATACAGAATGGGGCCAGGACTGCTGCAGGCTACCAGCAGGGCAATAATCAAAAACAGAGGGCTAAGCAAGATCAGGCCCAGGGAAGCTCCTAGGATGTCTACAGCTCGCTTGAGGAACCGGTTGTGGGCGTAGCGCAAAGGGGGCTGACGCAGAGTTAGAAGCGGGATCCCGTCGAGAGACTGCAGGCTGAAGTTCACCGTTAAAAAACTTAAGATATCCGGCACCAAGCGCACCTGCACCGACAATGTTTGCAAACTGAGCAACAGAGGAGCAGTTGCCAGCTCCGGTTGCCCAAACCACACCTCCTGCACTTCTGGGTGGGCTTGCAGATAGGCAATCAAATGGACCAGATCCAGACGCTCAAGAGCCGACCAGGAAGGCTCAAGCTGACTGCACAAGCAGGAGAGGGTTCCTCGGGATGAGCCGGACAGAGTCCTGTCGGCAGACTCAACCCCGCCAGAGGTAGGGCGGGCGGTGTTTAGTACTGGATATGAATCTTGACAGGGATCCCCATTTTGAGATGGGGGATCTTCCTCAAAAGAGCCTTGCTCTACGCCTGCCCAGGCGACTACCTGGAAGCCCAACTGCGGGGATCGCTGCAATCGCTCCAACACTTCCGCCAACACCGACCAGGATCCCACCCAGATGACCTGCCGCCGACCGTAGCCCCTAGAGCACAACCAGCCCATGCCCAGCCGCAACCCCACCCGTACCAAAGTCAAACTCAGCAGAGCCAACAAGCCGGCGTAGCCCACCACCAGCCGCGACAAAGAGACCGAGCGAACGAAAAAGGCCCCTGCCAGCACCAAACCAAACGTCAATCCCAACCCCACCAGCAAACTGGCCCATTCTTCAAAGCGAGACAAGCGCTTCGACTCACCGTATCCGCCTAAGCCCGCCTGAATGCCCCAATAACTGAGGGCGGTCAACAATCCCAAGGCCGCGTAGACATCCCAAGGCAAGAGCTGATGAGGACGCAAGCTGCGCAGCCAGTAGCCCGCCCCAAAGGCCAACCAAATACAAAGGCCATCGCCAAAACAGGCCAAGGGCACCCACAAACGATGCAGATCCAGACGAGTTTTATAGCCGCGTTCGGCCAAGGGTTATCTCCTTCGGCATCAAGACTGTTGACAATCTTACAGAAAAGATTGTGCATCTGAGGCTATTGGACAAGATCAGTGTTGACCAAAACTTGAATGGGTAGCCCTCACCAGATAATTCTATTGACGGCCCTTCCCAGCTTCAAAGGACTTCATGCTGCTGACACAAAATAAGTTCTTTAAGTAATTGGGATCCTCATCATGCAAGAGATAAAAATCCCTGTTGAGTGGGTTAAGTACCGTCGGAAAAGGCTGTTGTAGAAACTACCAGAATTGCAGACATTGGATGTCGAAACATGAGAGTTTAAGCAATGATCAAAGTGCAGTCTGAGAACAGCAATGATGACAGGATACTACGATTTCGTTGCCGGGCCGGCTACTGCCAGCAGAGATACACCAAAGGGCAGAGAAAACTTAGGTATCAGATAGGCTTCTGCAGCAAAAATACCCGTCAGCAGTCGATTGAGCCAAAGCGGCGGCATTTTCAGATCTTGGCTTTCCCTCAGGCGAAGCACTTTCTGCATTATGCGGATCCCTGAAATGATTGGGAAAAGAAAACTGTTGAAGAAAACAAGGGTATAAACTTCTAGACCTGAGCTTTTAAGCAACGACAAAAGTTGCCCGCGGGTATATCGTCTCTTGTGATGATTAAGCTCATCATGTAAACTCCACAGCCACGGATAAGCCGGAACAGTTACAACTAAGTAGCCAGATGGGGTTAACCTTTGACTGAGGGCTAGGAGAGCTTCTTTGTCATTCTCCAGATGCTCCAGCACATCCAGCAAAGCAATCAAATCAAATCGTTGAGAACCAAAGGGGATCTGGTTTGGCAACTCCCCCTCTGCCACGATCCCAATACCGCGAGCTTGGGCCAGCGGCAGTGCAATTTCACTCTTTTCCATAGCCCAAACTTTGCCAAATCTGGACAACATCTCCAGGTTGCCGCCGCTACCACAGCCAGCTTCCAAAATATAAGCAGAGGGGGGAAGCGACAGGGATCCAATAACCCGACTCAGAATGTGACGGCGACCCAAAAACCACCAATGCCGGTCTTCCAAGCCTGCCATTTGCTCATAAGCTTCGGGATCCATACCCGTAACCCAACAAAAGATCAAAAACAGGATTAGCCGCAGAAGGGGTTAGCAGAGCATATCTATCTAAACTAAGTTTAGGGGGATAATCGAGCCTTTCCCCAGCGATGCTTACGATACCAGGCCGCCACGTGGGGACACCACGCTTCAAAGTGGGGCCAAATCAGTTCACACAGATGTTGAATTTCTCGTTGAGCATCTTCTTTGGCTCGTAAATCCAAAAAATGCATTAGACTACGGCAATTGAAAGAGACCACGAAGTGTTGTCGGATCCCGTAGCCAATGATGTTACGGGCATCTTCATAGGGCAATCCGCACTCTTCTACCAGGCGATAATAAGCAATGGCCTGGCTGCGATATTGCGCAAGAATGATATCCAAAGCTGCGGGGGAGATGGGCTTGCAGCCCTGGCGGGTTTTGGCTTTGCCCTCCTTGACGCTGGCAGGAACGTAAAACAAAGTTTCCAGCTCTTGCAAAGACAAGGAGGACTCCGTCCCGCCACTGTGCTCCGCAATGTGCTCCGCACCGCTGTCGCGATAGGCCTCCGGCCCGCTGACGCGATCGCTGACGCAACCGTAGCCGGTCTCGCCAACAGGAGCAGCAGTCTCGGTTGTGCTCCGCACCGCTGACGCGAACAAGAGCTTTTTGCCCAAATCGGCAATTTGCTGGCCTGTATATCGGAAGGATTGAACATCAAAAGAAATTCCCACCCGATGAGTACGGGCCTGTTGCATGACGGCGTGGGGAAAATAGCCCACCCCAAAGGTGATCTGAGGATGCTCTAGAGGCCCATAGTGGCCACGGTTGCCCTCCAGCAAATGCCGCACCACGGCCTCTCCATACTTTTCCGGGATCCGGCTTTCTGAGGTGACAAAATCAGGGCTGTAATCCTGGTGCATTGCCTGGTAGATGACCCGTTCTGGATCTGGGGTTTGATTCAGCACCACAACTTGAAACAAAGCATCCACAGGCTGCATCCCCTAGTGCTTCGCACCGCATGTTAGGATTCTGAGATCCTTGTAAGATCATATTGGCAGCGGAGAACGCCAACGGCATTGGCCTGCTCCACCACAGAGCATATTCCCTATCTGCCCCCACCCTGAGGTATTCCTTAACTCAGTGTAAGGAGAAGAGAGACCGAAACACCTTGGCTATAGGAGCCTGCGAGCTCGAGTTTCCTCTGCCAGCACCAGGCTTAGGGCCGGATTGCTGCGCAACAATCCCGCTACATAGAGGGTATAGACTTTCCCCGCCTCCAGCTGCAGGTCAAACCGCTGCAGGGGAATGCTCCGGCTGGGAGCCGACTGCACACCTGGCGCGGAGGCTGAAGGGGCTATGGCCACTTGAATTTGGGTAAAGCCGGGGCGCATAGCTTGAAAGGTGGATACTTGTCCAAACGCCAACTGGGGCAGCAGTACCCGCCCTTGCTCCCCTTGCCATTGCAGGGCCGGCGCATCAGGGGCAGCGTGGACAAACCGCACCAGGGCTTGATCAAAGGGCGGATGGATGTTGTCTTCCAGCACCAGGGCCGTCATGCGATTCGGCTCGTTGGCAGCAACCACCGAGAATACTCCCCCGCCCCTGAGATTGGCTACGGTTCTGGCCGCAACCGCAGAACTCGCAGGCTGGCCAGGGTTCTCAGGCGTTGAAAACAAAACAATGTCGTACTCGCCCGCCGGTATGCGCACGTACTCGCTCACCGAGCCATAGGCTATGCCCCGAGCAGCTCTCACCCCTCCCACTTCCAAGTCGATCCGAGGGGCATTGGGGGCCACATGCACCAAGCGCACTTGGACTTCAGAAACTCCCGCAGATGCCGAAGGCATCGGGATGGCACAGCCGGACAAAAGCCCCGACATCAACGATCCACCCACCACGCAGAGTACTGCGCTCACCCACTGTCGCACCATGTTCACGCTCACTCCTACTCCTCACACCCAACGCTCATCAGGGATCGAACTGCTGTATTTCTGCAAACCCAAGGAGGGCACTCTCGCTCCCCAAAAGTTCCCATTGGCACGCCAAGGAACCTGCTCTTGTCTTACTCCACTTTTGCGCCCAATGCCATAGAGCTATGGAACGGGTTGGGATCTAGTTCCTTTTAACTAAACCAAAGGCAAATCACCGGACTCGGCCCCACCTGCAGGATCTGGGTTGGGGGCAGGGATCCCTGGCTGGGGAGACCGACGGCTAAACAAGCGGAAATAAGTGCTCACAGCCAGCTCTTTCAGGGGGAAAAGCAAGTAGGTCAGGGGGTTGATGGTGACGATGATGTTGCGGCAGTCTCGTTTGGCCTGGGCCAAGATCTGAGCGGCCACCCAATCTCCCGACATAACCCCGATGGGATTGAGCTTGCTCTTGAAGGGGCCGAGGATGAGCTTGCGCACTGTGCAGGGAGCATCGAGGCGGCGCAGAGTAACCAGATCGCCTAGGGCCCGCTTGGAGAGCTCGTAGAGGGGACTGAAAGCAGGGCTAGCCTCAGCCTCTGAGGTGTTCACCCACACCTCTTTGGTGGCCATCTCAGGGTTGCCGCGCACCGTCTGGAAGAACAGCTCCATTAGGCGCCAACTGGAGAAAGTGTTGACGGCATAGGACTGGCGGACAGACTCGGGATCCCGTTGCCTGTGGACGTTCAGGCCGTGGTTGAGCACCAAGATATCCACCCGCTCCAGCAGCTCTGCCAGGGATCCCTCTTGCCCCACCTGCCAGCGAACGGTCTCCACCGGCTGGATCTGGCCGTCCACTTCGATGTGAACCGAATCCGAATGGGAGCTGAGGGCGATGACTTTGGCCCCCTGCTGGTGAAAATGCTTGAGCAAGGCCCGGCCCAGGGTGCCGGAGGCGCCGGTGACGGCTACTCGCTTGCCTTTCAAGGAGAGACTGGTGCCCATGAGCCGATCTACGAGAGTCAGGGTGCCGCAAAAATAGGCGTTGGTATCGTCGAAGTGGTGCCGCCAGTGGTAGGCGCGGTTGACATGCCATTGGCTGGGAGGAACGGGGAAAGGCCCCGGCTGGTGGGTGATATCCGTCTGCAGGGCCAGCCCCCAACCCCGCAGCATACCAGCCACCCAGAAACTGGCCGAGTAGACCACCCCCACCGCTGCCGCCAGGCCGTACAGCAGGGATCCCTGGCCCAATACCACCACCCAAGGGATCCCGGCCAGGATCATCGTCGCCGCTTCGGGAACGTCGTGGTGCCACTGGGATTCTCGGTACAGCTGTGCATCCACCACGCTAAGGTCGGGGCGGAACAGGCGGTGGTGCAGGATGTGTTTGGGCATCAGCCAGGGCCACCGGTGGGCCAGCCAATGGCGCACATCCCGCACGATCTCAGCCCAAAGGATGGAGGCTAGGGCGACAGCCCCCACCCCTATCCAATGACTTACGCTGCTGACATCCATAGACTCGCTTGCGGTGGCCAAACCAATCCTGAGCTCGCGGTCGCCTCTTTTATGGACTCAGTTGGCGACTCTCAAAAATCATCGCAAAAATTCTTCAAAAGATCATCTTCGAGCCCGTCTTCCTTGTCCCCAAGGGAGGGAGAGATCAAGGGGCTGCGGGCTGAAGCTCTCGGATCTCGACCGGATCTCCAACGGCCAAACCCAAAGCAGCAGCCGTCCCGCCACGGAACTCCAGCACACCGTCCACCAACTGGGAAGGAGGCGGCCCATAGGTGGGGCAGGGTTGGGCGGGGCAGCCGGGCACATCGGCGGCAATGTACACCACCTTGCCTTGGTGAAGGAAAATGATGTCCAGGTTGATCAGGGTGTTGAACATCCAAAAAGAAGCTGGCTGGGGCGGATCAAAGGGAAACCACATGCCCCGATCCGGCGGCAAATCGGTGCGAAACATCAGGCCCAAGCGCTGTTGCTCAGGGGTGCGGGCCACCTCTAGCTCAAAGCGTTGGCCGGCAAGGGTGACTTCGGCTTCAACCGGCAGTTGCTGGGGCTGCCCTATGGCTGGGGGGGATGGAGAGATGGCTTCGGTTACCTGAGTTTGTGAGGCGGGAGATCTCTCCGTGGCAGCAGTACATCCCAAGCCGGATCCCAGGAGCAGTAGAGCCAGGCCCAAGGCGACTCTGCACCCTTTTGGAACGTGTATCGTGAACAGAACCATGTGGCACTCTCCTGTGCAGGCTTCATCCTATCGCGCCAGACGCTGCTGCTGCGACTTGACCAGCCAGACGCAGGAAGTTCCCCCCTGGGAGAGCCTTGCCAATTCTTGCTTGCCGGAAGCGGCCTGTGCTTTTCCCCCTTGAGCGCAGCCGGAATGGCGGCCCTGGGCAAGGGCAGCCCACAACCGACCCGATAGCATAGCCATAGACTTTATCGTTCCCCACCCTGCCAGGAGAGCCGTATGAAAGACCCTTTCAATTTCAATTTCAATAGATTCAATAGATCCTCGGTGAGCCGGATCCCTCTTCTGGCTCTGCTGGGTTTACTGAGCCTGGGCCTCTGGCCCACTCACGGGATGGGATCCCGTTCACAGGAAACCCCGGTGCGGATTCCCTTTGAGCCAACGGTGACCTATGGGGAAGGGTATGGGGAAAAGACCGTGGCCCAACAAGCCCAAAGCCGCTTTGCGCTGAAACTGTTTGATCACCTGCTCCGTCAGCAGCCCCAAGAGAACCTCTTTTTCTCCCCCTTGAGCATCCGCCTGGCCCTGAGCATGCTCTACAACGGCGCCTCTGGGGAGACTCAAACGGCAATGGCCGAGGTGCTGGAGGCACAGGACCTTTCCCTCAATGAGTTGAACTGGAGCAATGCCCAAATGGTGGGCTGGCTGGCGGAGGGATCCCCGGCAGGAGGGCCAGTCCAGGTGCAAATGGCCAACGGCCTCTGGGTGGATCAAACCCTCACCTTACAGCCCCAGTTTTTGCAGGCTTTGGCCACCTACTACCAAGCGGTGGTGAATCGGGTGAATTTGGGATCCCGGCAAACGGTGAACCAGATCAACGGCTGGGTGGCCGAGCGCACCCAGGGCAAGATCAACCGCATTGTGGATCGCCTCAGCCGCGAGGATTTGATGGTTTTGCTCAATGCCATCTACTTCAAAGGCGAGTGGACTCAGCCCTTCGATCCGGAGCGCACCCAAACTCAGCCCTTTACTCGGTTGGATGGCCGCCGCGTCCGAGTACCCATGATGGTTCAATCAGGTCGTTACGACTACCTGGAAACCGAGCAGTTGCAGGTGGTGAGCCTGCCCTACGGGGAAGGAGAACTGGAAATGCTGATCCTGCTGCCCAAGAAGGGAGTGAAGCTGGAATCGCTGCGGGCAGAGCTGAGCCCGGAAACTTGGCAAGAATGGACGGGATCCCTGCGCCCCCGTGCCGGTTCGGTGCGGATCCCGAGATTTGAATTGGCTTATGAAACGGATCTCACTTCCGTTCTGCAGCAGTTGGGCCTGGGAGTTGCCTTTTCCAACCGAGCCGATTTCAGCCAGATGACCCCAGAGCCAGCGCGGATCAGCAAAGTCCTGCACAAAGCAGCAATTGAAGTGAACGAAGAGGGATCCGAGGCGGCAGCCGCTACTGGGGTGATCGTCTCCCGGACTGCTGTCGACCGGCAAGAGCCCTTTCAATTTGTGGCAGATCGGCCCTTCTGGTTTGCCATTGTGGCCTCCGGATCCGGCGGCAACCCAGCGGCCCAAACCGTGTTGTTCATGGGATCCCTGGTGGATCCTAAATAAGGGGATCCCTCAGGGCAGCTTGCTGACTTCTTACCGGGCGTGCAGATCGCTCTTCAGGATGTGTTGACCCCAGACCGGCTCCCTTGGTTGGTTTAGCCGTTTTTCATTGCGGAGGTCATGATGGTCGAGGTTTTGGAAAGAGAAAAATTGGCCGAGGCACCTGCTGATAGTTCTCCGGCAGCTTCTCGAAAAATTTGGACTGACGAAGAGTTTATGGCTTTACCGGAGGATGGCAATCGCTATGAGGTTGTGAACGGAGAACTGGTTACCGTGGGCTCGGCAGGTGCAAAGCATGGGTACTACGTAAGTTTGATTCACATCATTCTGGGCTCCTACGTTCGCAGTCAAAGGATTGGATTTACCTTCGATTCCGATACTTCCTTCAAAATGAAATCCGGCAATCGCCGTTCTCCGGATTGTTCTTTTTTTTCCAAAGAACGACTGCAATCTCTGGGCGGGATCCCAAGGGGTTATATTGAGGGATCCCCAGACTTGGCTGTAGAAGTTCTCTCCGATGCCAACACCGTTGGAGAGATCCATGATAGGCTCGTTGAGTATTTTGAGAATGGATCCCGGCTGGTCTGGATCATTCATCCTGAAGAGAAATACGTTCTGGTCTATCGCCGGCCTGAGCCTGAAGCATTGAAGAAACCCGGCGACATCCTGGAAGGTGGAGAGGTGATCCCTGGATTTGCGCTGGATTTATCAGAGTTTTTTGCCGAGCCGGAGTTGTAGTTTTTCACCAACGCAATGCCCGGATAAGACGCCTTCAGCGCCTAGGGAAAAGCAACCCCTGTTAAGCTAGCCTAAGCAGTGGGATCCCATTTCATGGCACCGGTCTATCCGCAGGTTCTGGAGCGCAATCCCAAACGGCTGCGCATTGCCCTACAGCGGTTTACCTCTCAGCAACTGGCTTGGCGGGCGGCAGGGGGCTTGGTGCTGCTAATTTTGGGATCCCAACTGTGGGCCCGTTCGCCGCTGTTGGGTTTGGTGGCTGTGGGGATGGGCCTGTGGGCTGGGATCCCTTGGGGGCTAGGCCAGATCTTGAGCCTAGATCGAGAGAGGCAGGTGGTGACCCTGACCCACCTGCGTGGCCCTTGGGGGATTTGGCGGCAGCAGGTGTTTTCCTATCCCTTGGCTCAGTTGCAAGGAGTGCGGCTGCATCGAGTGGGTCAGGAAGTTTTGGATAACCAAGCTCAAGAGAGTTTCCAGGTACAAAGTCAGGTGCGGTTGCAGTTTCGCGGAGATCCTTCTAAACCGGAGCTGAACGAGGAGGTCATCGCCTGCTTTAGCAGCCAAGTCGGCATCAAAGGGGACGAACCAGAAGCTTTCGTGCTCTCTCAGCGGCTGGTGCGCTGGATTCAGAACTATCTATCCGAACACTCAGGAAACCTAAGAAACAACTCTTCACCGTAAACTACCCGGCTCCGACCGCTAAGCGGTACGGAGCGGGCTTTCAGTAGCCCTGGGCCTGCTCTGCTCTACCAGAGAACAAAACAAGCCCGGA